>NZ_JBEOVU010000007.1:0-210709 GCF_040295685.1 Streptomyces sp. NPDC002734 | reverse complement strand
TACTGACCCTCTCGGGCTTTCCTCCGGGCGCTTCCTTCGTTTCCGACTCTATCAGACCGTTTCCGTTCCGATTTCCTCGGTGCTTTCCAGGTCCTCCGCCTTTCGGCGTTTTCCCTTTCCGGCGGTTCCGACTTTATCAGATGTTTTCGGCCGGTCTTGCCGGCTTCGAATTTCCGATTTATCGGGGGATTGCCGCCCCGGTCCGATGAACGTCCGGGAAGCGACTCGGTAGATCCTACCGGCTGCCGGTGGGTGCTCCGCACCGCTTCGGGCAACTGTTCAAATCTACCTCCCCCATCGTGCCGCGTCAACGGCACGATGGGGGCGAAGAGGAGAGTAGCAGCTTGTAGGTGCCCGATGCACATCAGGCGACGACCGGCGCCTCGGCGCTCCGGCCGCTCTCCTCCACATCGCCCGTCTCGCCCGCACGGACGGCGCGGCCGCCGAGTACCCAGACATAGGTGAGGAACGCCAGCTCGACCACGACCCCGATGCCCACGCGTGCCCAGGTCGGGAGGCCCGACGGGGTCACGAAGCCCTCGATCGCGCCGGCCACGAAGAGCACCAGTGCCAGGCCGATCGCCATGGCCAGCGCCGCCCGCCCTTCCTCGGCGAGAGCCGTCCTGCGGGTCCGCGGTCCGGGGTCGATGACCGTCCAGCCGAGCTTGAGACCCGTCCCCGCGGCGACGAAGACGGCGGTCAGCTCGATCAGGCCGTGCGGCAGGAGCAGGCCGAGGAACAGCTCGAGCCGTCCGGCGTCGGCCATCAGACCGACACCGATGCCCAGGTTCAGCATGTTGAGGTAGAGGACGTAGAGCACCGGCAGGCCGAGGAAGACGCCCGTGATCAGGCAGAGCGCCGCTGCCTGGGCGTTGTTGGTCCATACCTGGGCGGCGAACGAGGCGGCCGGGTGGCTCGAGTAGTAGTTCTCGTACTGACCGCCGGGACGGGTCATCTCGCGCAGGTCCTCGTCCGAGCCCAGAATCGCCTGCACCTCGGGATGGGTGGCGACCCACCAGGCGAGGAGGGCCCCGACCGCGATGGACAGGACGGCCGTCGGCACCCACCAGCGACGTGACCGGTAGACGGCGGCGGGGAACCCCTGCCCGAGGAAACGGGCCACGTCCTTCCACGACCCCTTGCGCGTACCGGTGACACGGCTTCGGGCGCGGGCGACGAGCTGGCTCAGCCGTCCGGTGATCCGCGGGTCCGGGGCGCTGGAGCGGACGACGGACAGATGGGTCGCCGCACGCTGGTAGAGGGCGACGAGTTCGTCCACCTCCGTGCCGGTCAGGCGGCGCCGACGGTTCAGCAGCGCTTCCAGACGGTCCCACTCGGCACGATGGGTGGCGACGAAGACGTCCAGGTCCATGGGTGTCGGCTGCTCCTCAACCTGCGTCGACAGGGCGGTCCTGCGGCGGCGTGCTGCACAGCTTGGCAGACTGGCGGCCCGCACGTCAGTGCGGGAGGAATCCCGGCCGGGGCATGATCGCGGTGTCGGAAGTCGGGGCGGTCGGAAGGGGCGGGGCGGATGGATCAGTTGGTGACCGGCGAGGCGGTGGCCCTGGAGGTCAGACCGGCGCGGCTCCCGAGCAGGGGGCTGGCGCTGTTGCTCGACCTGACGGTGGCGCTGCTCGCCTGGATCCTCGTGATGGTGCTGCTCTTCGCCACGATGAACACGGTGGACGACGCGGCCGGCGCCGCGATCTCGCTCGGCACCTTCCTGCTGATCCCCGTCGGGGCGCCCATAGCGGTGGAGGCGCTCACCCGCGGTCGGTCGCTGGGCAAGCTGGCCCTGGGACTGCGGGTGGTGCGGGACGACGGCGGGCCCATCGGTTTCCGTCACGCGCTGGTCCGGGGCCTGCTCGGGATGTTCGAGCTCATTCTGACCTGGGGCGTGGTCGCCTGCATCGCTTCGCTGGCCTCCGCGCGGGGGCGGCGGCTCGGCGACGTGTTCGCCGGGACGCTGGTGGTGCGCGAGCGGGTGCCGGGCGGGCAGGTGAGGGGGACTCCGCCCCCGCTGCCGTGGCTGGTCGGCCGGTTCGCGCAGCTGGACCTGTCCGCCGTGCCGGACGACCTGTGGCTGGCGGTGCGGCAGTACCTGACGCGGATGTCCCAGCTGGATCCCGCGGTGGGCCACGAGGTGGCGCACCGGCTGGCCGCGGACGTGGCGGCCAGGACGGGGGCGCAGACGCAGGGGGTTCCGGCGCCGGAGTTCCTGGGGGCGGTGTTCTACGAGCGGCAGATGCGGGAGGTCGCCCGGGCGCAGTCCGCCGCGCAGGCGAGGGCCCGGGTGCAGGCGCCGGTGGGCGGGGCGTACCCGTCATGGGGGCAGGCTCCGGGGTACGGTCCGGCTCCCGCGTACGGCCCCGCGCCGACCGCGCAGCCGTGGCCCGCGGCGGCTCCTGTTCCGGGGCCCTGGCCGGCTCCGGCTCCCGGGTCCGTTCCGGTCCCGCCGACGGCGACGACGCCTGCGCCCCCTTCGGCGACTCCGCCGCCGGTCCACCCGGCCCACCCCGCTGCCGCTCCGGCAACGGCGCCGGCTCCCCCGGCACCGCCCGCGCCGCCCGCGCCCCCCTCGGCGCCTTCGGCCCCCGTGGACCTGGCGAAGCCGGCCGCGCCGGAGGAGGACCGTCCTGGCGGAGGCTTCGCGCCGCCCGCCTGAGCCTGCGCGCCTGCGCGCCTACGCGCCGCCGTCGGTGAAGGCCGACGGCGGTGACTGAAGGTCGTCGAGCTCCACGCCGGGTGCGGACAGGACGACGTCCCCCGCGAGGTGCACGGTGTGCTGTTCCCCCGTGTCGAGGTCGGTGACCCGGTACTCGTCCACGACCAGCGGCCCGGTGTCGGTGGTGTGCGTGTCCCGGCCGACGAGGGCCCAGGTCCGGTCGACCGTCAGCGGCGCGAGGACCGGGTCGGTGAACGCGACGAGACGGACGCGGACCGGCGCGGCGGACAGTTCCGGGCGCAGCAGGCGGGCGGTGGCGATCAGGAAGGCCGGGGAGTCGCCGGTGAGGGCGTGCGCCTGGACGTTGCCCTCCGTGGCGTGGGTTCCGGTCGGGTCGGTGCGCACCCAGGTGACGCCGTCGAGGGCGGCACCGCGCACCTGCCAGCCGCCGGCGTGGAGCTCCACGCGCAGCGGGCGGCCCAGGGCGTCGAGGGTGACGTCGACCGATCCCCGGTGGTCCCCCTCGGGGGTGAGCAGCTGGGAGACGTAGCGCCAGCCGGACGGGCCGGGGGCGCACTGGAAGTGCTCCTGGCCGAGCGGGGCGCCGTCGTACGGGTCGTGGAGCAGGTAGCGGCCGGTGGGCATCGGGTGTCCTGGGTCCTCGGGGTGCCGGACGGGGGCAGGCCCCCGCCGCGAGGGCGAGGGCCTGCCGGGAGGTGCCGTGCTGCGGACCGCCGCTCAGTAGCGGTAGTGGTCCGACTTGAACGGGCCGTCGACCTCGACGCCGATGTAGGCGGCCTGCTCGGGGCGGAGCTTGGTGAGCTTGACGCCGAGCGCGGCGAGGTGGAGGGCGGCGACCTTCTCGTCGAGGTGCTTGGGCAGCACGTAGACGCCGATCGGGTACGCGTCGGGCTTGGTGAAGAGCTCGATCTGGGCCAGGGTCTGGTCCGCGAACGAGTTGGACATGACGAACGACGGGTGGCCGGTCGCGTTGCCCAGGTTCAGCAGGCGGCCCTCGGACAGCACGATGATCTTCTTGCCGTCGGGGAAGGCCCAGGTGTGGACCTGCGGCTTGACCTCGTCCTTGACGATGCCGGGGATCTTGGCCAGGCCGGCCATGTCGATCTCGTTGTCGAAGTGGCCGATGTTGCCGACGATGGCCTGGTGCTTCATCTTGGCCATGTCGGCGGCCATGATGATGTCCTTGTTGCCGGTCGTGGTGATGAAGATGTCCGCCGTCTCGACGACCTCGTCGAGCGTGGTGACCTGGTAGCCGTCCATCGCCGCCTGCAGCGCGCAGATCGGGTCGATCTCGGTGACGATCACGCGGGCGCCCTGGCCGCGGAGCGACTCCGCGCAGCCCTTGCCGACGTCGCCGTAGCCGCAGACCACGGCGGTCTTGCCGCCGATCAGGGTGTCGGTGGCGCGGTTGATGCCGTCGATCAGGGAGTGGCGGCAGCCGTACTTGTTGTCGAACTTCGACTTGGTCACCGCGTCGTTGACGTTGATCGCCGGGAAGAGCAGCACGCCGTCGCGCTGCATCTCGTAGAGGCGGTGCACGCCGGTGGTGGTCTCCTCGGTGACGCCGCGGATCTCCGACGCCAGGTGGGTCCACTTCTGGGAACCCTCACCGATCGTGCGGTGCAGCAGGCGGAGGATCTCGAGGTGCTCCTCGGACTCGGCGGTCTCCAGGGCGGGGACCTCGCCGGCCTTCTCGTACTCGACGCCCTTGTGGACCAGGAGGGTGGCGTCGCCGCCGTCGTCGAGGATCATGTTCGGGCCGCCGGTGGGGCTGTCCGGCCAGGTCAGCGCCTGCTCGGTGCACCACCAGTACTCCTCCAGCGTCTCGCCCTTCCAGGCGAAGACGGGGACGCCCTGCGGGTCGTCGGGAGTGCCGTTCGGGCCGACGGCGATGGCGGCGGCCGCGTGGTCCTGGGTGGAGAAGATGTTGCAGGAGGCCCAGCGGACCTGCGCGCCGAGGGAGACCAGGGTCTCGATCAGGACGGCGGTCTGGACCGTCATGTGCAGGGAGCCGGTGACGCGGGCGCCGGCCAGCGGCTGCGCCGCGGCGTACTCCTCGCGGATCGCCATCAGGCCGGGCATCTCGTGCTCGGCGAGAGTGATCTCCTTGCGGCCGAACTCGGCCAGGGAGAGGTCGGCGACCTTGAAGTCCTGTCGGTTGTCGACAGTCATGAAGTGCTGCTCCTCGCGGATAGCGGGTGTGTGGGTAGAGGTCGGGTACGGCTGGTCTGCGCGACGGCGTCCGGGGCACCACGGTGCCCCGTCGGCACAGGAGTGCCCACGCGCGCGCAGCGCAGTCCGTCGGAGGCCCTCTCTCCCTCGGCCGGCCCGTCGCTCACCGCGTGGTACCGCCCGACCGCCATCAGCAGCGACGTCTGGCTCCGTCCCAAGCTACACCGGCAGCCCCGCCGCGCCCCAGTCCGGGACGGTCCGGCTAGCCTCGTCGGGCCCAAATGGGCCTGGAGAAGGGGCAGATGATGAACAGAGCGGCACGGCTGGTGACGGCGGGCGTGGCGGCGGGAGTGGTGGGGATCGCGGTGGCGGGGTTCTGCCTGCTGCGGGTGCTGACCGGCTACGCCACGGCGACCATTCCCTCGGAGAGCATGCGGCCGACGTTCGAGCCGGGTGACCGGATGTTCTATGAGCGGGTCGACGGGGCGGAGGCCGACCTCCGCCGCGGCGACGTGGTGCTGTACCGCTTCCCGGAGCGGTACCAGGGCGCCCTGGTGGTACAGCGTGTGGTGGCGACCGGCGGCGAGCGGGTCGCCACACGAGGGGACGGGCGGACCCAGGAGGTGACGGTCGACGGGCATGCCCTGGACGAGCCGTACCTTGGATCGCACGAGAGCTTCGCGCCGTCCTACCAGGTGACGGTGCCGGAGGGACGGCTGTTCCTGCTGGGCGACAACCGCGACAACTCCCGTGACTCGCGCTCCTTCCTCGACGACCGGGGCGGGACCGTCGCGGAGGACGCGGTGGTGGGGCGGGTGGTGCCGGCGTCGGCACTGCGGTGGCTGCTGGTCGGCGCGGTGGCGGGGTTCGTGGCGCTGGTCGTGGGGGTGGTGCTGGGGATCGTGGGCGCGGTGGCGAGGCGACGGGAGGTGCCGATGGGGGCGCCGCAGTGGGCCGCGTGGGGCTAGGCGGACGGTCCGGGAACGCCCGGGCGGAGGGCGGGAAACGGCGAGGCCCGCCGCCGGGGATGCCGGGGCGGGCCTTCGCGGTGGAGTACGGGTCAGTGGGCGGGGTGGGCGCCGCCCGGGGTGGCCTCGGGGTCGGGGCCGGCGGCCGCGGCGGACTCGCTGTAGATGTCCGGCTCCAGGTAGATGACGCGGGCGATCGGGACCGCGGCGCGGACGCGCTTCTCGGCGGCGTCGATGGCGCCGGCGATCTCCGCGGCGCCGGAGTCGGCCTTGACCGCGATCTTCGCGGCGACCAGCAGCTCCTCGGGGCCGAGGTGCAGGGTGCGCATGTGGATCAGGCGGGGCACGGTGTCGCCGTCGACCACGGCCGCCTCGATCTTCTTCACTTCCTCGATGCCCGCGGCCTCGCCGAGCAGCAGCGACTTGGTCTCCGCGGCCAGCACCAGGGCGATCACGATCAGCAGGACGCCGATGCACAGGGTGCCGATGCCGTCCCAGACGCCGTCGCCGGTGAGGACGGCGAGACCGACGCCGCCGAGGGCGAGGACCAGACCGACCAGCGCGCCGAGGTCCTCCAGCAGGACGACGGGCAGCTCGGGCGCCTTGGCGCGGCGGACGAACTGGGTCCAGGAGAGACCGCCGCGGAGGCCGTTGGACTCCTTGATGGCGGTCCGGAAGGAGAAGCCCTCGGCGATGATCGCGAAGACCAGCACGCCGACCGGCCAGTACCAGTGCTGCAGCGAGTGCGGGTCCTTGATCTTCTCGTAGCCCTCGTACAGGGCGAACATGCCGCCGAGCGAGAAGAGCACGATGGAGACCAGGAAGGCGTAGATGTACCGCTCGCGCCCGTAGCCGAAGGGGTGCTGCGGGGTGGCCTCGCGCTTGGCCTTCTTGCCTCCGAGCAGCAGGAGGCCCTGGTTGCCGGAGTCGGCCAGCGAGTGGACGCTCTCGGCGAGCATCGACGACGAGCCGCTGAAGAGGAACGCCACGAACTTCGCTACCGCGATCGCGAGGTTCGCGGCCAGTGCCGCGACGATCGCCTTGGTTCCGCCTGACGCGCTCATGAGTTCGCGTGGTCCTTCCTGCTCAGCCGTCATGTCCGTTGACCGTCGGCATTGTTGCAGGCCGCCGCCACGGGGGCGTGGCGACCGTGCTGTCGAGCGGTCCTCAGCAGGAGACGGTTGCCCGGAAAAGCGTCCCGCTCCCGGACACTTCGGTTCTTTCTCCGGCGGGCACGAACACCGAGGCGCCGGGCGCGAGCTTCAGTTCGCCGACGCGCACGCCGCCCTCGGTGCACAGCAGCACCTGCGGCGCGGGCCGGGTCAGGTCGGCTGCGGCGGTTCCGTCAGTGAGGCGGAGGCGGGAGAGGCGGAACTCGTCCACCGGGGTCTCGTACAGCTCCTCGCCGTCCGGCAGGGGGCGGGGGGTGAGCACCTCGGTCCCGCGGGACGCGAAGCGGACCACCTTCAGCAGTTCGGGGACGTCGACGTGCTTGGGGGTGAGGCCGCAGCGCAGCACGTTGTCCGAGGTGGACATCAGCTCGACGCCCAGGCCGCGCAGGTAGGCGTGCGGGACGCCGGCCGACAGGTAGAGGGCCTCGCCGGGCGCCAGGCGGACGTGGTGCAGCAGCATCGAGGCGAGGACCCCGGGGTCGCCGGGGAAGTGTCGCGCTATCCGGGCGTAGACCTCGTACCGTCCGCCGAGGCGCTCGCAGGCCGCCGCGGTGTCGGCGACGGTGCGGGCGGTCTCCGCGGGGTCGCCGGTGAGGACGTCGGTGAGGACCTGGCGCAGCGCGTCCGCCTCGGGGAGGGTGCGCAGGGCCTCGGTGTACGGGGCGAGGGCGGGCACCTGGAGGCCGTCGAAGAGGTCCGCGGTCCCGGCCGCCGGGCGGAAGCCGCACAGGCCCTCGAAGTCGGTGAGGGCGCAGATCAGCTCGGGCTTGTGGTTGGCGTCCTTGTAGTTGCGGTGCGGGGCGTCGACGGCGATGCCGCGGCGCTGCTCGGCCTCGTACCCCTCGCGGGCCTGGACGAGGTCGGGGTGGACCTGCAGCGAGAGGGGGCTGGCGGCGGCCAGCAGCTTGAGCAGGAACGGCAGCCGCGGGCCGAAGCGGGCGACGGTGCCGGCGCCGAGTTCGCGCTCGGGGTCGCCGGCGATCACGTCGGGCAGGCTGCCGCGCGGGGTCCGGGAGGGCGCGCCGGGGTGGGCCCCCATCCACATCTCGGCCTGCGGCTCACCGGTGGGCCGCTCGCCGATCAGCTCGGCGATGGCGGTGGTGGAGCCCCACGCGTAGGGGCGGATGGTGTTGGTGAGGAGGTCCATACCCTTCGTCTCCGGGTGTCTCGGCGTGTCCTCCGCGCCGGGGGTTCCGGGGCGGGTGCGGTGTGTCGGCTCCAGCTCAGACACCCGAGGCGAGCGCCAGGTAAACGGCGGCGAAATCGGTGATGGCGATCAGTTCCGCCAGGGTCTCGAGTTCCTCGCCGTCCTCCGGCTCGATCTCGCTGACCGGGGTGTCGTGGCTGATGGCCAGGTCCCGGGCGGCGGGGGCCGCGCTGAGGCCGCCGGTGGGGCGGTCCCGCAGAAGGACGACACGCGCGCGGAGGGCCGGCGGTTCCTCGACGCGGTCGCGGAAGAAGTCGTCGGGGTCGCCGCCGGCGGCGAGCGGGCCGGAGAGCAGGGCGCTGTGGGCGTCCATCGCCTCGGGGAGTGCGGCGGCGACGGCGGGGCGGCCGGCCAGTTCGGCGAGGGCCGCGGTGAAGCGGCGTCCGGCCGGTCCGGCGGAGTGGCCCTCGGTCCAGACGACCGGCAGGGACTCGGCGAGTTCGGCGGCGAGGGTCTTGGCCGGGTTGCCGTAGGCGGGGACGGCGGGCCCGCAGCGCTCGGCGACGGCGTCGAGGCGGTCGGCGACCTTCTCCAGGGTGGCGGGCGGCGCGTGCAGCACGCCGGTGCGGTCCAGGAGGGCGAGCAGCGGGGTGAGCAGCGCCCACAGGACGCCGGGGGCCGAGGCGGTGAGGGCGGGGCGGGTGTCGTCCTGCTCGCCCGGGGAGCGCCGGGGCTCCGCCGCCATCGGCAGGAACAGGCCGCGTGAGACGCCGACGGAGTCCGCCAGCGGGCTGCGGCCGGGGGCCACGGCGACGACCGTGCAGCCGCGGCGGTAGGCCTGCTCGGCGAGGAGCGACAGGCCCGGTTCGGTGCCGTCGGGGCTGGCGATCAGGAGCAGGTCGAGGTTGCCCGCCCAGCCGGGCAGTTCCCAGCGCAGTGCGCCCGCGGCCGGGGCGACGCCGGTGGGGGCCAGGCGGATCACGGGGCTGCCGGGGCCGGCCAGGGTGCCGAGGAGGTCGGCGGTGTGGATGGCGGCGGCGCCGGGTCCGGCGATCAGCACGGCGCGGGGGCGGCCGTCCGGTCGCAGCCCGGGGACGCCGGCCTCGTCCGTGTTGCGCAGGGCGATGCGGACGCGGGCGCCGGCCTCGGCCGCGCCGCGGAGCAGGGCGCGCCGGTCCGCCGTGGACAGTCCCTCGGGGTCGTCGAGCAGCGATTCGTCGAACATGGCGGGGAGCCTCCGGCGGCGGGTCGTGTCGTCGGTTCGCCCGGGCGGGCGGCGGGCCTCGCCCAGGCGTGCCTCGCCTAGTCGGGGCGGCGGGCCTCGTCGACGAGCAGCACGGGGATGCCGTCGCGGACGGGGTAGGCGAGGGCGCAGTCGTCGGCGGTGCAGACGAGTTCCTCTTCGCGCTCCTGGAGGGGGGCGTGGCATGCCGGGCAGGCGAGGATCTCGAGGAGGCCGGGTTCGAGCGGCATGGGGTCCCTCCTGGGGTGGGTCTTCTGGGCCACGTCAGAGTACCCGGTCGGGGTGGGGGTGGGACGGGGCCGTCGCGCCGGGCGTCTCCCCCACCCGGCCCCGCCTCCCCCGGTCTTCGGCCGGGGGAGGCGGGCGCGGCTCCGCCGCACAGGCGCAGGCGCGGGGTCAGCCGCGGATGATGGTGAGGACCTCGTCGCGGACGCGGGTGACGGTCGGTTCGTCGCGGGCCTCCGCGTTGAGGCGCAGGAGCGGCTCCGTGTTGGAGGGGCGGACGTTGAACCACCAGTCGGCGGCCGTGACGGTCAGGCCGTCGAGCTCGTCGAGGGTGACGCCCTCGCGGCCCTGGTAGGTCTCCTTGAGCGCGGCGAGGCGACCGGCCTGGTCGTCGACCGTGGAGTTGATCTCGCCGGAGGCCGCGTACCGGTCGTACTGGGCGACCAGCTCGGAGAGGGTGCCCTGCTGCCCGCCGAGGGCGGCGAGGACGTGCAGCGCCGCCAGCATGCCGGTGTCGGCGTTCCAGAAGTCGCGGAAGTAGTAGTGGGCGGAGTGCTCGCCGCCGAAGATCGCGCCGGACTTCGCCATCTCCGCCTTGATGAAGGAGTGGCCGACCCGGGTGCGCACCGGGGTGCCGCCGCACTCCTTGACGACCTCGGGGACGGACCAGGAGGTGATGAGGTTGTGGATGACCACGCCCTCGCCGCCGTGCTTGGCGAGCTCCCGGGAGGCGACCAGCGCCGTGATCGCGGACGGGGAGACCGGCTCGCCGCGCTCGTCGACCACGAAGCAGCGGTCGGCGTCGCCGTCGAAGGCGAGGCCGATGTCGGCGCCCTCCTCGCGGACCCGCTTCTGAAGGTCGACGATGTTGGCCGGGTCGAGCGGATTGGCCTCGTGGTTGGGGAAGGTGCCGTCGAGCTCGAAGTACATGGGGACGACGTCGAGGGGCAGGCCGCCGAGCACGGTGGGGACGGTGTGGCCGCCCATGCCGTTGCCGGCGTCGACGACCACCTTCAGCGGGCGGATCGAGGTGAGGTCGACCAGGGACCGCAGGTAGGTCGCGTAGTCCTCCAGGGTCTCCCGCTGGGTGATGGAGCCCTGCTTCTCGGCGATCTCGGGGATGCCTCCGGTCTCGGCCCAGCCCTCGACCAGGGCGCGGATCTCGGCGAGACCGGTGTCCTGGCCGACCGGCGCGGCGCCGGCGCGGCACATCTTGATGCCGTTGTACTGCGCCGGGTTGTGCGAGGCGGTGAACATCGCGCCGGGCAGGTCGAGGGCGCCCGAGGCGTAGTACAGCTGGTCGGTGGAGCAGAGGCCGATCTCGACGACGTCCGCGCCCCGGGCCGCCGCGCCGCGCGCGAAGGCGCGGGAGAGGCCGGGGGACGACGGGCGCATGTCGTGCCCGGTGACGATCGCCCTGGCGCCCACGACGTCGACGAAGGCGGCGCCGAAGAGCTCGGCCAGCGGCTCGTCCCACTGGTCCGGCACCACACCGCGCACGTCGTACGCCTTCACGAGCTGCGACAGATCTACGGCCACGGCCTGTCCTCCTGGAAGTCGGCTGATGACCACAAACTACCCTCCGCCCTTTTCGGCACACCGTGCGACCGGCCCGCCGTCCGGGCGACGGCGGGCCGGCGGGGAGCGCTTCGACCTGGGGCGGCCGGGCGGAACCGGAGGGTCCGTCAGGGCAGCATCCAGCCAAGGACGGCCGAGCTCTGTCCGAGAACGATCAGGCACATCACCAGCAGCAGGCCCAGGCTCCACGGCAGGACCTTCCGCAGCAGGTCGCCCTCCTTGCCCGCGAGGCCGACGGCGGCGCAGGCGATGGTGAGGTTCTGCGGGGAGATCATCTTGCCGAGGACGCCGCCGGAGCTGTTGGCGGCGGCGAGCAGTTCGGGCGACAGGCCGGCCTGCTGCGCGGCGGTGACCTGAAGGGCGCCGAAGAGGGCGTTGGCCGAGGTGTCGGAGCCGGAGACGGCGACGCCGAACCAGCCCAGGACCGGCGAGAGGAAGGCGAGTCCGGCGCCGGCCGCGGCGACGAAGTGGCCGATGGTGGCGGCCTGGCCGGACAGGTTCATCACGTAGGCGAGGGCCAGCACGCTGGTCACCGTGAGGATGGCGAAGCGGAGTTCGTGGACGGTTGCCGCCCACTCCTTGACGGCGTCGGCGGCCCGCACGCCGATCACGGCGGCGGTGACCAGGCCGGCGAGGAGGACGAGGGTGCCGCCGGTGGCCAGGACCGGCCAGCTGAACAGGTTGGCGCCGACCGGTTCGCCGGCCGGGTCGGCGACGTCCAGGAACGGCCAGTCGTACACCTGGGTGGTCCTGGCCAGCAGGTCCTTGACGGGCGGGATCTGGGCGACCGAGAAGATCAGCACGATCAGCGCGTAGGGGGCGTAGGCGCGGACCACCTCGCCGCGCTCGTCCCGCACGTCCAGGTCCTCGCTGCGGGTGCCGGTGAGCACCTTCGCGCGGACCTCGGGCGCGGCCGCCCTCCGGGCGCGGGGCACCAGGAGCAGGGCGCCCGCGCCGGCCAGCGCGGCGGCGATGTCGGCCAGTTGGGCGGAGACGTAGTTGGAGGCGGCGAACTGGGCGACGGCGAAGGCGACTCCGCAGACCAGTGCGGGCAGCCAGGTCTCGCGCAGGCCGCGCCTGCCGTCGACCAGGCCGACCAGGACCAGCGGCACGACCAGGGCGAGCAGCGGCGTCTGCCGGCCCACCACGGAGGCCACCGTGTCCAGGTCGAGGCCGGTGACCTGTGCGAGGGTGACCACGGGGGTGCCCATGGCGCCGAAGGCCACCGGGGCGGTGTTGGCGACCAGGGCGACCACCGCGGCGCGGACCGGGTCGAAGCCGAGGGCGACCAGCATCACGGAGCAGATGGCGACCGGGGCGCCGAAGCCGGCCAGCGCCTCCAGCAGGGCGCCGAAGCAGAAGGCGACCACCAGGGCCTGGATGCGCGGGTCGTCGGAGAGCCGTCCGAAGGAGCGGCGCAGGATGTCGAAATGCCGGGTCCGGACCGTCATCCGGTACACCCACAGGGCGTTGACGACGATCCACATGATGGGGAAGAGACCGAAGGCCGCGCCCTGGGCGGCGGCGGAGAGGGTCTGCCCGACCGGCATGCCGTAGGCGAGCAGGGCCACCAGTGCCGCGCCCGCCAGACCGGCGAGGCCGGCCAGGTGGGCCTTCATCCTCACCCCGCCGAGCAGGACCAGCACGAGGACGAGCGGGAGGGCGGCCACCAAGGCCGACAGGCCCAGCGATCCGCCGACGGGTTCCAGTTCCTGGACGTACACAACGCCTCCCGGATTCCGTGATGCGGAAAGTGTTTTCTCACGGGTGGGGGAATGGTGGTGCGGGGGGCGTGAGGGCGTCAACGGGCGTGCGGAGAGAGACCGATGGAGGTTGCGCGCGCACAACCGTCGCCCGTGCGAGCACGGTTGTCCGGGGGTGGCGGCGGGTTTCCGTGCCGGGCGGTCCAGTTGCCGGGCGCGCCAGTTGTGGGGCGGGTCAGCTGCCGGGCGGTCCAGTTGCCGAGCGCGCCAGTTGTAGGGCGGGTCAGCTGCCGGGCGCGTCAGTTGCCGGGCGCGTCAGTTGTCGGGCGAACGCAGCACGCGGAGGTGTCCGCGGCGGGGACCCTCCAGGGGGTCGCCGGACCGGGCGGTGGAACCGCCGCCCTCCGCGGCGCGCTCCGGCGGACGGGCCGCCTCACGCACGGCGTTGGCGAGGGCCTCGAGGTCGTCGCCGGTGGGACGGGCGGGGGCCGAGCCGTCGAGGAGCCGGACGACCTCCCAGCCGCGCGGGGCGGTGAGGCGCTCGGAGTGCTCGGCGCACAGGTCGTAGCAGTGGGGCTCGGCGTAGGTGGCGAGCGGGCCGAGGACCGCGGTCGAGTCGGCGTAGACGTACGTCAGCGTCGCGACGGCGGGTCGGCCGCAGGCGGTGCGCGAACAGCGACGTACAGGGCTCACGACGATGGACGGTACCGCACTCTTGAGCGGGCCGCGACGACTCTCCCCTACGTCACCCGCCCGTGTCGCGGCGGCGGCCGCGGCGAACTCACGGCAAAAAGGGATCAACCGGTACGCGCCGCGCGGGCGGGCGCGGGGCGGCGCGGACGATTACGCTGCACCGGTGATGGAGAACCCCGTACCGCCTCGCCCCACGGGTCCCGGGCCCCGCCGGCGGGACCGCCACGGCCGCGGCATGCGCGGCCCGATCGCGCCTCCGCAGGTGCCGCTCGCCGCGAGCCGTGCGGAGCTCTTCGCCGACCTGGTGCAGGACTCGGTGGAACGGCTGGAGCGGCGCTGGCCGCAGCTGGCCGAGGTCGACTTCCTGGTCCTCGAGGTGCCGCCCGCGCCGGGTTCCGACGACGCGTGGAACGACGAGGCGGTGCCGCTGGGCGGCACGGTCCCCGGCCGGGAGGGCCGCCCGGCGCGCGTCGTGGTCTACCGGCGGCCGGTGGAGATCCGCAGCAAGGGGCGGGAGGAGCGGGCCGCGCTGGTGCACGAGGTGGTGGTCGAGCAGGTCGCCGATCTGCTGGGTCTCACCCCGGAGGCGGTGGACCCCCGCTACGACGACGAGGACTGAGCCGGCGTCGTCCGACGGGCCGAGGCCGTGAGGACCGCGCCCCGGGTCCCCCTCTCGGGGAATCCGGGGCGCGAGGCGCTTCGTGTCCGTCCTGCCGTGCCGTCAGTTGCCGTGCCGTCAGTTCTGGAGCACCGTCAGGTCCTGCTCGGCCGTGGGGACGGCGACCCGGCCGCGGTCGTCGGGCAGGGTCTGCACGGTGAACGCGGCGATGCCGCCCAGGCTGCTCACCAGGGTGCGTGACGCGTACACCGGTCCGCCCGACACCGGTTCGACCACCAGGGCGTAGGTGCCCTCGAGACCGCTCGGCACGGGCAGTTCCACGTCGGTGGTGGTGCCCTTCTTCAGCTTGTAGGTCCGGGAGTCGCCGGTGCCGCCCTCGCTGCCCGCGGAGGAGGTGACCTTCACCGTGGCGTCCTCGGTCGGCGCGACCAGGGAGAGCGTGGTGCCCTTGGCGGTGTTGCCGAGCGCGGTGGCGCGGGTGGTGATCGCCTCGGTGGCGGGGATGAACGCCGTCTCCTGCTTGCCGCCCTTGCCGCGCACCACCTGGAGTCCGGCCACCACGGGCACGTCGCGCCCGGTCGGGGTGAGCAGCAACGAGCCGGCCTCGCCGCGGGTGACGTCCTTGAGGTCCGTGGAGGCGGTCATCCCCGCCTTGACGTGCAGGGACTCGTGGCCGGCCGGGGTGATGGCCCCGGTCGGCGAGGCGAGGCGGACGGTCAGGTCGGCGTCCGAGTCGCCGGGCGCGTAGGCGATCAGGCGGACCGAGGTGGCGTCCTTCGGGATGCCGGGCAGCACCAGCGAGCCCGCCGGTTCGGCGGCGGGGGCGATCCAGTCGCCGCCGTTGCCGGTGTCGAGGGCCTCCACCTGGGCGGCGACCCGGCCGCTGCGGACGCCGACGTGCGCGGTGACGTCGGGCAGCGGCTGGTCGGTCAGGGTGGAGAGCAGGACGCGCTCGCTGCCCAGCGGCGGCACGGTGATGCCGTCGGGGATGGACGTCTCCAGCTGGCCCTCGGGACCGTAGAGCTCGATGTCGACGACGGCGGCCGAGTCGTCCGGGTTGGTCAGGTGGACGTAGTCGGTGCGGAACTCGGCGGTGCTGGCGCCCGGGAACCAGAAGTCGGTGTCCGGCACGCTGCAGGCGGCGCCGTGCAGGCCGCGGCCGGAGCCGACGGCGACCGTGGTGGTCTGCTGGACGGCCCAGCCGGGGGCGAAACGGCCGTCGGCGGTGCCGAGCAGCGCGTCCTCCTCGCCGCCGGAGACCTCCCGGGTGACCGGTTTGCCGGGCTCCTTGAGCTTCATCACCGGCTTGTCGGAGGCGGCGGTGTCCTTCGGCTTTCCGTCGTCCTCGGACTTCGCCGACTCCTCGGAGTTCTCCGGCTCGTCGGTGTTCCCGCCGTCCCCGCCGTCCTCGCCGTCCTGCCCCTCGTCGCCGTCGTAGGCGCCGCCGGGCGGGGCGGCGGGCACCAGCTCCGCCTTGCCGCCGTCGGCGGCGCCCTCGGTGACGGGGCTGAAGGCCGTGTAGAGCGTCTCCGCGATGTCCGAGCGGCTGGGTGACGGGCAGAGCAGCTTGGTGCGCTCCACGGGCCGTTCGGCGGCCGCCCGGGCCACCTCGGCGGACGGCGCCTCGGGGGCGGTCAGCGCGGCGACGCCGGTGACGGCGGCCAGGGCGACCGTTCCGGCGATCAGGGACATGGTGCGGTTCACTGCTGGCTCCCGTCGGGACGCTCACTGCCGTAGTCGTGGCCGTAGGAGTCCTGGTTGTACCCGCCGCCGTACTCCTGGCCGTAGGGGCCGCCGTACTCCTGGCCGTCCTGCCGGTAGCCCTGGGCGTCGGGGTCCGGCGCGTACGCCTCCCCGGCGACGAAGTCGCCGTACGGGCCGCTGTACTCGCCTCCGTACTCGCCGCCGCCCGCGGGGGCCGCGGGGTCGCCGGCGGTGTGGCCGTACGGGTCGTAGGCGTCGGCGGGCCAGCCGCCGTTCCCGTGGCCGCCGCTCTCGTGGCCGCCGGGCTGCGCCGCTGCGGCGTAGGCCTCCTCGGCGGGCATGTCGGGCCGGTCGTCGCCGGGACGGGCGTCGTCCGGGCGGGCGCCGGCGGGGCCCGGGTACGGCTCGCCGGACTGCTGGTGCGGCACGGCGGCCCCCTGCGCGGCGGCCCCCTGTGCGGCGGGCTCCTGGGCGGCGGCCTCCGCCTCGGCCTGGGCGCGCAGCCTGCGGGCCCGGCGGCCGTCGCCCTCCAGGTCCTCCGCGGTGATCGCGGGGGCCTCGTCGGGGAGGTCGTCGTCGATGTCGCGGCGGCGGCCCGGCAGGGCGAGCACGATCAGCGTGAGGGCGAGCAGGCCCTGCGCGCCGAGCCACACGGTGTGCGTCAGCGCGTTCTCGTGGGTGACCTCCAGCGCGCCGCCGCCAGGCGGGAGCCGGAAGCCCTGGGCCCATCCGTCGAGCTTCACCGGGGTGAGCTCGGCGCCGTCCACGGTGGCGGTCCAGCCGTCGTCGAAGGTGTCGGCGAGGCGCAGGACACGGCCCTCGGGACCGGCCGGGATCCGTCCGGCCACGTCCACCGGGCCCGCGGCGACCGGCTCGGCCTTGCCCGCGGGGGCGTCCTCGGAGGGCAGGACCACGGCGCGGGAGACCTCACGGTCCAGGCGCCACAGGCCGCTGCCGTCCTGCTGGCTCAGCCGGCTCAGACCGGGGGTGGCGTCCAGCACGCGGGTGATCTCGCGCGGGGCGCCCGGGCGGACCAGGACGTAACGGATGGCGAAGTCGCCGAGCTCGTCGGTCTGGTCGGCGCCGGAACCGGCGACCAGGTGGGCGACCACCTTGTCGAGGATCGTGTTGTCGCCCATGGTGAGCGCCGCGTCGGCGTCGCCGAGGCGGGCGCCGGAGCCGCGGACCAGGGTGTAGCCGACGTGGGCCGGGGAGGTGCTGTCCAGGACCAGGGTGCGGGCCTGGTCGGCGTCGCCGCTCTCCTCGGCGACGAACGCGGGCACCTGCACCGGGTCGCGGCGCTCCAGCGGCCCCTCGGCGCCGGCGGCCATCCAGCCGAAGGCCGCGATCAGCGGGCCGACCGCGGCGGCGAGGCCGATCAGCGCGGCGACCGGCTGGCGCCAGCCGAAGCTCTGTTCGGCGACCCGCGAGCGCGCGCCGTCCGCGCCGATGGCGGCGGCGCACAGCAGGGCCAGACCGTAGACCAGGGTGGCCGGGCCGGCCCAGGCGGAGCGGTTGGACAGGGCGGCGAAGAGCAGGGCGATCAGGGCGACGACCCAGGCGCCCGCGACCGGCGTGCGGCGCTCGTCGCGCAGCAGGGCGGCCAGCGCCGCCAGGACGATGCCGACCAGCAGCAGCCCGCCGACCGTGCCGGGCCCGCCGGGGCTGGCGCCGAGCAGGTCCAGGGCCGAGGCGGCGCCCACCCCGAAGTCCATGCCGGCCTCGGTGAAGAAGCCGGTGGGCAGCAGCGAGAGCGACCAGGGCGCGAGCACCAGCAGGGGCGTGCCCAGCTGGGCCAGCAGCCGCAGCGCGTAGGGCACCAGATCCCGGCGGCGCAGCGCGAGCACGATGACCCCGAGGACCAGGGCGAGCGGCCACACGATGGGCGTGAACGCCGTGGTGAGGGTGAGCAGCAGGGTGTAGGCCCAGGTGGCGCGCCAGGTGCCGCGGGCGTCGCCGCGCGCGGTGAGGCCGCTCGCGGCGACCGCGGCACGGGCCGTCAGCGGGAGCACCATGGCCAGCACGGCGGTGCCGAGGCGGCCGCCGGCCAGGGCGCCCGTCGCGGCGGGCAGGAACGCGTAGACCACGGAGGCCCAGGCGCGCAGCAGCCGGGAGGGGACCAGGGGGCGGGAGGCGAAGTAGGCGCTCAGGCCGGCCAGCGGCACCGAGCAGACCAGCAGGAAGGTGACCGCGAGACCCGCGGAGCCGCCGAAGAGGGTGCCGAGGGCGGCGACCACGGCCAGGTACGGGGGCGCGGCGCCGGTGCCGCCGGCGCCGACCGCGTGCCAGGCGGAGGTGTAGGCGGCCCACAGGTCGAAGGCGCTGTCGGGGGCGGGCAGCAGGGCGCCGCCGGCCAGCGCTCCGCCGGAGAACAGCGAGCGGCAGGCGACCAGAGAGACCAGCAGGAGCAGCGCGAAGAGGACCGGGGCGGGGTTGCGGGCGATCCGCTTGAGGCGGGCGTGCTGTTCGGGCGCGACGAACGCCTCGTCCGAGTCGCCGCCGCCGCCGTGCCGGCCCGCGCCGGTGGTGGCGTCCGGGTCGGAGCGGTCGGTCAGGCTGCCCGCGGCCTGTTCGAGGGTGGCCCTCAGGGTGGCGCCGCGGGGCGGGAAGAGCTCCTTCAGCTCGCTCCTGGGGACCTCGGGACGGCCTCGGCGGCGGCGCCCGGCGAGGATCCGCTCGGGGCGCAGCAGCACGCCGAGCAGGCCGCGGATCTCGTCGACGGCCTGTCCGGGGAGCTTGCCGACGAGGTAGCCCAGGGTGCGCAGCACGGTGCCGACGACCAGGCGCAGGAGCACCCAGGGCAGCGCGGAGCCGGGGCTGTTGACCAGCAGGGTGTAGACGGCGCCGGCCTTGTCCACGCGGTGCGGGGAGGCGACGGTGCGGCCCACGCAGTCGACGTCGCGGCGCTCGCGGGAGGCGGCCTCGGCGTGCCGGACGACGGCCTCCGGGGCGACCAGGACGAGGTGGCCGCGGGACTGGGCGCGCCAGCACAGGTCGATGTCGTCGCGCATCAGCGGCAGCCGGCGGTCGAAGCCGCCGAGCTCCTCGTAGACGTCGCGGCGGATCAGCATGCCGGCGGTGGAGACGGCGAGGGCGGGCTTGACGAAGTCGTGCTGCCCCTGGTCCTGTTCGCGGCGGTCCAGGCCCGTCCAGCGGCGGCCGCTGTTGGCGATGGTGACGCCGGTCTCGAGGAGCTGGCGGCGGTCGTACCAGCCGCGCAGCTTGGGTCCGACGACGGCGACGGCGCGGCCGGCCTCGGCCTCGCGCTCGACGACGGACAGCATCTGGGCGAGGGCGTCCGGGGCGGGCGCGCAGTCGTCGTGGAGCAGCCAGAGCCAGTGCACCGGCTCGCCGTGCGGCAGGTCGGGGAGGTCGTAGGCGTCGTCCCGCCAGCTGCGGGTGGCCGGGTCCCAGCCGCTGGGCCTCTTGAGGTACGGCAGGTCCTCGGGGGTGAGGACGGGCGCCGTGCGGTGCGCCTCGTCGACGGCCTGGCCGAAGCCGGTGCGCCGGGCGAGGTGCAGGACGCGGTCGGGGCCGAGCGCCTCGGTGACCAGGCGCGCGGAGTCGTCGGCGCTGCCGGTGTCGGCGGCGAAGGCGTCCTGCACCGGACGCTCCTGGCCGAGCAGCCCCGCGAGCGCTTCGGGGAGCCAGCGGGCGCCGTCGTGTGCGACGAGCACCGCCGTGACCACATGGCGCGGGAACTCGGGAGTGGCGGCGTCCTGAGGGACTGCCGTTTGGCTGTGCACGGTCATCGAGGTACAGGCCCCGGTTCGATGGACTGCGGTGGACGCCCCGACCCCCGGCGCAGGCGGCAGCCCGGAGGCTGCGGCCTCGGCCGGTGACGGCGTGGCGTCTCGGACGGAGAGCCACACTAACGGCTGCACGACAAACGGCCCGCCGCCTGTGGAGAACCACGGGCGGCGGGCCGTACGTTGTGGAACGAACTGTGCCGTCTGTCCGGTCGCCGGGAGGCGTCCGGACCGTCAGACGGCGGCCTTCTTGAGCCTGCGGCGCTCCCGCTCGGAGAGCCCTCCCCAGATCCCGAAGCGCTCGTCGTTGGCGAGCGCGTACTCCAGGCATTCGGAGCGCACCTCGCAGGCGAGACAGACCTTCTTGGCCTCCCGCGTGGAGCCGCCCTTCTCCGGGAAGAAGGACTCGGGGTCGGTCTGGGCGCACAGCGCGCGCTCCTGCCAGCCGAGCTCCTCGTTCGCGTCGTCGACCAGCAGTTGCTGCACCAGCTCGGTCATGCTGCGCCCCTCGTCTGTCTTTCCGCGTCCCCGTGATGTCCCCGTGTGATTCGGCCGTTACTGACTGTGGCCGAACGACACGAGTGAAATTACAAGTGTGCCGCTCCGGGCGAGTCAAGCCAGGATCTGCTATTGAGCCCCTTATTCACCCTGCGGAACCAAGGTCCCGTCGAAAGTGTTCAAATCATCCTGAACTTCCACGGGCTGACTTTGGCTCAGCAGACGCCGCTCGGTGAGCTCGATCACAGGTGGATCAGGGCTCGCCGGGAGGCGATCGGCACCGACAGGTTTGACGCGACCGGTTGTGCGCCATGTGTCCCGGCCACACGCGGCACAAACCTTCCTTCTCTCAAGAGGACCCCAGAAGGTGAAGTTCGTCCCATTCGCGCGTGGTCAGGTTGACACCCGAGGTGTGAGCCGCTGTGCTGTGGGGCATGTTCGCGAACTCGGCATCCGCCCCGACCCGTTCCACCGGGTCTCTCGGTGCTGCCCTCGTTCGCCGCTGTTGTCGCCGCACCGGCTGTTGAGCCTCTGACGCTCCGGCCGTAGCCCGCCCGGCGACCTCCGGGCCGGGCACGCGCACCTTCCGGGACGCCTCGTCCCCACCGCCTTCCGCGGCCCGCACCCGGGCCCAGCCGTCACGGTCCGTAACCCGGACCCCGGCACGGGCGGCGCCGCACACCCCCCACCGCCCTCCTCGCCCCAGGAAACAGCGCACCCATGAACAGCGACAGCGACCTGCAGATCGCCGGCGACATCCTCGAGGTCCTCCACCTGCTCCGGCCGCAGCCCGAACACCCCTCCACCGTGGCCGACTTCGTCGGGCTCTCCCGGACGGTCGCCTCGGACCGCGCCCGGTGGGAGCACCTGGTCCGGTACGACGCCACCACCCGCTGGTACCACCGCGTGCAGGCCGGGCCGGGGTACGAGGTGTGGCTGCTGTCCTGGCTGCCCGGCCAGGGCACCGGACTGCACGACCACGGCGCCTCCTCCGGCGTGCTCACCGTCCTGGACGGCGCCCTCACCGAACACGGCTCCGCCGCCGGCCGCTCCGGCCCCGCCCGCCGGGTGCTGGGGCCGGGCGCCCAGCGGGTCTTCGCCCCCGGGTACGTCCACGAGATCGTCAACGACTCCCTGGAACCGGCGGTCAGCCTGCACGTCTACTTCCCGGGCCTGACCGAGATGCCCATGCACACGCCCGCGCGCACCGGCGCCCGGGCGACCGTCTGACGCGCCGCCGCACGCCCGTGGCCGCCTGCCGGTCGCCGGGGCGCGCCTGCGAGACTGGGGCGCATGCGCATTGTGGTTCTGGCAGGCGGCATCGGCGGTGCCCGGTTCCTGCGTGGTCTGAAGGCGGCGGCGCCCGAGGCGGACGTCACCGTGATCGGCAACACCGGGGACGACATCCACCTCTTCGGGCTGAAGGTCTGCCCGGACCTCGACACGGTGATGTACACCCTGGGCGGCGGCATCAACGAGGAGCAGGGCTGGGGAAGGGCCGACGAGACCTTCCACGTCAAGGAGGAACTCAACGCCTACGGGGTGGGCCCCGACTGGTTCGGGCTCGGCGACCGCGACTTCGCCACCCACATCGTCCGTACCCAGATGCTGGAGGCCGGCTACCCGCTGAGCGCGGTCACCGAGGCGCTGTGCGACCGGTGGAAGCCGGGCGTGCGGCTGATCCCCATGTCCGACGACCGGGTGGAGACCCACGTCGCGGTGACCATGGAGGACGGCGAGCGGCGCGCGGTGCACTTCCAGGAGTACTGGGTGCGGCTGCGGGCCTCGGTCCCGGCGGAGGCGATCGTGCCGGTCGGCGCCGAGCAGTCCAAGCCCGCGCCCGGTGTGCTGGAGGCGATCGCCGGGGCCGACGTGATCCTCTTCCCGCCGTCCAACCCGGTGGTCTCGGTCGGCACCATCCTCGCCGTGCCCGGCATCCGCGAGGCGATCGCCGAGGCCGGGGTGCCGGTGGTGGGCCTCTCCCCCATCGTCGGGGACGCCCCCGTGCGCGGGATGGCCGACAAGGTGCTGGCGGCGGTCGGCGTGGAGGCCACAGCGGCGGCGGTGGCCGAGCACTACGGCTCGGGGCTGCTGGACGGCTGGCTGGTCGACACGGTCGACGCCGGCACGGTGGATCGGGTGGAGGCGGCGGGCATCCGCTGCCGGGCCGTGCCGCTGATGATGACGGACCTGGACGCCACCGCGGCGATGGCCCGCGAGGCGCTGGCCCTCGCCGAGGAGGTGCGGGAGGCGTGAGCGGCGAGCAGCGGGCCGGGCGGCCGGAGTTCAGGGTGTGGGCGGTCGACGGGCTGCCCGAGGTCCGCGAGGGCGACGACCTGGCCAAGCTGATCGCCGCCGCGGAGCCGGACCTGGCGGACGGCGACGTGGTCCTGGTCACCTCCAAGGTCGTCTCCAAGGCGGAGGGCCGGATCATGGCGGCCGCCGACCGGGAGGCCGCCATCGACGCCGAGACGGTCCGGGTGGTCGCCCGGCGCGGCACGCTGCGGATCGTGGAGAACCGGCAGGGGCTGGTGATGGCCGCGGCCGGCGTGGACGCCTCCAACACCCCCGCGGGGACGGTCCTGCTGCTGCCCGAGGACCCCGACGCCTCGGCGCACGCGATCCGGGAGGGCCTGCGGGCCGCGCTCGGTGTGGAGGTCGGCGTGGTCGTCACCGACACCTTCGGACGTCCGTGGCGCAACGGGCTCACCGACGTCGGCATCGGCGCGGCCGGGGTGCGGGTGCTGGACGACCTGCGGGGCGGGACCGACGCGTTCGGCAACCCGCTCTCCGCGACGGTGGTCGCCCTGGCGGACGAGCTCGCGGCCGCGGGCGACCTGGTCAAGGGCAAGGCCGCCGGGCGGCCGGTGGCCGTCGTGCGCGGGCTCCCCCACCTGGTCGGCGACCAGGACGACGCCTCGGGCGCGCGGGCGCTGGTGCGCTCGGCGCGCGACGACATGTTCCGGCTCGGCACCTCCGAGGCGGTACGGGAGGCCGTCGCGCAGCGGCGCACCGTGCGGGCGTTCACCGACGAGCCGGTCGACGCCGGGGCGGTGCGGCGGGCCGTGGCGGCGGCGGTGACCGCTCCCGCTCCGCACCACACGACGCCGTGGCGGTTCGTGCTGCTGGAGAGCGAGGAGTCCCGCGTCCGGCTGCTGGACGCGATGAAGGACGCCTGGATCGCCGACCTGCGGCGGGACGGCAAGAGCGAGGAGTCGATCGCGAAGCGGGTGCGACGCGGCGACGTGCTGCGCGACGCGCCGTACCTGGTGGTGCCCTGTCTGGTCATGGAGGGCTCGCACCACTACGGCGACGCCCGCCGCGACGGGGCCGAGCGGGAGATGTTCGTGGTCGCCATGGGCGCGGGCGTGCAGAACTTCCTGGTCGCGCTGGCCGGGGAGCGGCTGGGCTCGGCCTGGGTGTCGTCCACCATGTTCTGCCGGGACGTGGTGCGCGAGGTCCTGGACCTGCCCGAGAGCTGGGACCCGATGGGGGCGGTCGCGGTCGGGCATCCGGCCGGGGAGCCCCGCGCGCGGGCGGAGCGGGACGCGGAGACCTTCCTCACGGTGCGCTGACGCCGCCGGGGGCACGGGGCGGCTCGGGGCGGCCCGTACCCTCGGGAGCATGGCAGGACGTTTTGCGCCGCGGACGCCCCGGGGCGGCGGTGTCCCCCAGCAGGCCGAGGTGCCCGGAGCCGTCCGGGAAGTGGTCCCGGACGGACCGGTCGACCTCCCGCTGGTGCTCGGGGTGCTGCGGCGCGGGACCGGCGACCCGTCGTTCCGGTACACCCCGGACGGCGCGGTGTGGCGGGCCACCCGCACGCCGCTGGGCCCCGGAACGCTCCGCGTCACCGCCCGGCCCTCGCTGGGCACGGTGCGCGGCGAGGCCTGGGGCCCGGGCGCGCGGTGGCTGCTGGAGGGGCTGCCGGGCCTGGTCGGCATGGAGGACGACCCCTCGGTGTTCGTGCCGCACCACCCGCTGCTGGCGCTGACCGCCCGCCGGGTGCCGGGCCTGCGGCTGACCCGGACCGGGCTGGTGCTGGAGTCGCTGATCCCCTCGGTGCTGGAACAGAAGGTCACCGCCGACGAGGCCTACCGGGGGTGGCGGCGGCTGCTCCAGGCGTTCGGCGAACCCGCGCCCGGCCCCGCTCCCGAGGGGCTGCGCGTGATGCCGCACCCGCGGGCGTGGGCGCTGGTGCCGTCCTGGGAGTGGCACCGCGCCGGGGTCGACGACAAGCGGGCGGCGACGATCCTGCGGGCGGTGCGGGTCTTCGAGCGGATGGAGGAGGCGGCCGCGATGCCGCCCGAGGCGGCCCGGGCCCGGCTGGAGGTGCTGCCCGGGATCGGGCCGTGGACCTCCGCGGAGGTGGTGCAGCGCTCGCACGGCGCCGCGGACGCGGTGACCACCGGCGACCTGCACCTGCCGGGCATCGTGGGGCACGCGCTGGCCGACGACCGGGACGCCGACGACGCGGCGATGCTGCGGCTGCTCGAGCCGTACGCGGGGGCCGGCCAGCGGCACCGGGCGGCCCGCCTGGTGCTGCTCAGCGGGCGGACGCCCGCGCGGCGCGCGCCGAAGATGCGGCGGAGCGACATCAGCGTCTGGTGACCCCCTGGGGCCGTCGCGGGCCCGTCGCACGGCCCGGTCCCCGCGCGGGCTCGGGACCGCGAGGACACGGGGCGGTCGGGTGCGCCGACGCCCGCGACGGACGGGACGCCGTGCGCCCCGCGCCCGTATGGGACACAGGACCGTCGGGCGGGCCCGTGTGGACATGGGACCGCCGCCCGCTTGCCACGACGTCACGCGCCCGGTGCGCGGGCCCGCGAGAGACGGGGGCCGGAGCGCCCCGGGGAACCCGGCGGTCCCCCGGGGGCCGTGGACGGGGCGGTCAGGCCACGTCGGAGGAGAAGCGCACCGCGCCCGCGGGGATGCGCGCGTCGCACCAGATCCGCGCCCCGGCCCGCAACTCGTTGTCCGGGCCGACGAACGCCCCGTCGCCGATCACCGCGCCGGTGAGGACCGTGCGCTCGCCGATGTGCGCGCGGGCGCCGACCAGGGAGTCGGTGATGACCGCGCCGGGGCCGACCACCGCGCCCGGCAGGATGGTCGAGCCGCTGATCCGCGCGCCGCCGGCGACCTGCGCGCCCTCGCCGACCACGGTGCCGCCGGTGAGCTTGGCGTCGGCGGCCACCACCGCCGACGGCAGCACCAGCCGGTCGCCGCAGCGGCCGGGCACGGCGGGCGAGGGGGCGCGGCCCAGGACCAGGTCGGCCGAGCCGCGGACGAAGGCCTCGGGGGTGCCGAGGTCCAGCCAGTAGGTGGAGTCGACCATGCCCTGGAGGTGGGCGCCCGCGGCGAGCAGGTCGGGGAAGGTCTCGCGCTCGACGGAGACCGGACGCCCCGCCGGGATGGTGTCGATCACCGAGCGCCGGAAGACGTAGCAACCGGCGTTGATCTGGTCGGTGACGATCTCCTCGGGCGTCTGCGGCTTCTCGAGGAACGCCGTCACCCGGCCCGTGGCGTCGGTCGGGACCAGCCCGTAGGCGCGCGGGTCGGCGACCTTGGTGAGGTGGAGGGAGACGTCCGCACCGCCGGCGGCGTGGGTGCGGACCAGGGCGCGGATGTCGAGGCCGGTGAGGATGTCGCCGTTGAAGACGAGGACGGGCTCGTCGGGGCCGGATCTCAGCCGGGTCGCCGCGTTGCGGATGGCGCCGCCGGTGCCCAGCGGCTCCCGCTCGGTGACGTACTCGAGGTGGAGGCCCAGCGCGGAGCCGTCCCCGAAGTACGGCTCAAACACCTCGGCCAGGTAGGACGTGGCGAGCACCACGTGCTCCACGCCCGCCGCGGCAGCCCGGGCCAACTGGTGCGTGAGGAACGGAACCCCGGCCGCGCGGACCATGGGCTTCGGCGTGTTCACCGTCACCGGGCGCAGCCGGGTGCCCTTGCCGCCGACCAGGAGGATCGCTTCTGTCACCTGTCGTCTCTGCTTCCTGCCGGGACCGGCCGATCTTGATGTCGGCCGGCCAGTGTACGCAGACCGTTCGATGGCTGTACGAGCGTCAGGAGCCGGCCGGCCCCCACGCCCTGGCGTCAACGTCCCTGGTAGCGGGCCGCGGTCGTCCGGGCCTTGCCGAGCTTGCTGTAGAGGCGGCCGCCCGGGCAGCTCGTGGCGAATCCGTCCCGGTGCCCGGAGATGGTGTTCAGTCGTACATTCTTTCCTTTTCGGTAGCGGTTGCCACCGCCCGACGTCAGATAGGTCTTGCCCTTCGGGTTCATGCCGTGCAGGCCGAGCTTCCACGCCGTCAGGCGGGCGATCCCGCGCACGGCCTTGGCGGAGGGCTTGATGTATCCAAAGCTGCCGATCACGGCGATGCCCATGCTGTTGCTGTTGAAGCCCAGCGTGTGGGCGCCCATCACGGGGCGGGCGACGCCGCCCGCGCGGCCCTCGTAGATCTTGCCGCACTTGTCGACGAGGAAGTTGTAGCCGATGTCCCGCCAGCCCATGCTGCCCACGTGGTAGCGGTAGATACTGCGGATGACCGAGGGTGCCTGGGAACAGGTGTACCCGTTGCCGGTCGCGGTGTGGTGCACGAAGGCCACCTTGACCTTGCTGGTGTACACGAACCCCCGCTCCCGCAGACCCTCGTTCGCCTTCCAGCCCTTGCGGGTGACGATCGCGGGGCGCGGGCCGATGTACGGGGCGGCCAGCGGTTCGTCCACCACGTCCTCGGCGACCGGTGCGGCCGGCGCGGGCGCCTCCGGCGTGGCGTCCGGGTCGGGGGTCACCGCGCGCAGGGCGGCGGCCTGCCGTTCGGTCGCCGCGCGGCTCAGCGCGGGCAGCACCTCCGGTCCGGCCCCGGACCGGGCCGCGGCGCCCCGGCCGGCCGGGGCCTCGGCGGCGGAACCGTCGCCCGGGTCGACGAGTTCGGCGCGCAGGCCCGACGGGAGCACCGGGACCGCGCCGCCCCCGCCGTGCGCGTCCGCCTCCGGTCTGGCCCGCACCTCCACGCCGTCGGAGGCGCCGACCCAGAGCGGGGCGGTGCCGCCCCGGGCCGCCTTCTCGGCCGAGCCGGGGTCGGCGCCGTGCTCGGAGGTGTGGGTCTCCAGGTCCTTCCAGTCGCTCCACCCGCCGGTCGCGGCGGCGCGGGTGCGGACCTGGACCCGGCCGTGGAACTCGGCGTCCGGGTCGTCCCAGACCACGCCGAGGAGGGAGAACGGCCGCACGTCCTGCCGGACGAGGCCCCGCTCGGCCCGGTCCGGGGCGGCGGTGGCGGCCCGGCGGCCGGCGAGGGGTGCGAGGGGCAGCGACTGGGTGGAGCCGGCGTCCCGCGCCTCCGCCGCGACGGCGCGGAGGGCGGGTCCCTGCGCCATGGCGGGGGCCGCCACCACCACGGCGAGCGGGACGACCAGCGTGGTCGCGCAGGTGATGCCCAGTGAGGAGGTGAGGGAGGGGGCGAATGTGGAAGAGAGGAGTCCGCGCATACCCCAAATCCTGGACATAATCGGACATTCTTGTCCATCGTTCTCCTGACGGCCTGTCGGGCGTCGTTCCGCCGAACCGGTTGCGCCGACCCGTCTCCGGCGCCCCGGCGGCCTCTCCGCGGCGCGTAGGCTGGGGCCCGTGAACGCCACCGACCGCACCCCCGCCGACCTGCTGCGTTCCGCGCTCGCCGCGGACGCCGCGCGCCCCCTGGTGACCTTCTACGACGACGCCACCGGTGAGCGCGTCGAACTCTCCGTCGCCACCTTCGCCAATTGGGTGGCCAAGACGGCGAACTACCTCCAGGACGAGCTGTCCACCGAGCCGGGCGACCGGGTGGCGCTGCTGCTGCCCGGGCACTGGCAGACGGCCGTCTGGCTGATGGCCTGTCACTCCGTCGGCGTGGTCGCGGCTCCGGGCGGCGACCCGGGCGCGGCGGACCTGGTCGTCTCCGGGCCGGACACGCTGGAGTCCGCGCGGGCCTGCCCCGGCGAGCGGATCGCCCTCGCGCTGCGGCCGCTCGGCGGGCGTTTCCCCCAGCCTCCGGCGGGCTTCCGCGACTACGCGCTCGAAGTGCCGGGGATGGGCGACCGGTTCGTGCCGTACGCGCCCGTCGACCCGGACGAGCCCGCGCTGGTCGTCGCCGGCCGGGAGTTCAGCGGGGCCGAGGTGGTGGAGCGGGCCCGGGCCGAGGCTCCCGGCCTCGGCCTGACCGGGCCCGCCTCACGGATCCTCAGCGCCCTGCCGTACGACACCTGGGCGGGCGTGGCGGCGGGTCTGTACGCGCCGCTGGCGATCGGCGGTTCGGTGGTCCTGTGCCGCAACCTCGACCAGCTCTCCGACGAGGCCCTGGCCAACCGGGTGGACTCCGAGCGGGTCACAGCGACGGCACGCTGAGCCGCACGCCCTGCGCGAGGCGGCGGGGCGTCCGCGCGGGCCAAGCCGGCAGGGCAGCGCCCCGGGTCGCCGCGGCTGGGCGGGCCCCGCGGAACGGGCCCCCACGTGCCCCCCGTGAGGGCGAAGTTGTCGCCCACCCGGCCGCACCGGCGGGAGAGCGCGGCGCCGGGCGGGCATGGCACCGGGGTGCCGCCCGTGTCGTCGCCCACCCCGCCCCGCCGCCGTCGTCGGCTCCGGATCGCCGTCGTCACCCTCGGCACGCTCACGGCCGTGCTGCTGATCGCCGCACTGCTGGCCGGCTGGGCCGCCTACAGCCGGCTCAGCGAGAACGTCACCTCCGACGAGGCGACCGCCGCCGAGCTCGCCCGGCACGCCGCGGAGCGGCCGAGGCGGCTGGCCCCGGACGCCCGCAACGTGCTGCTGATCGGCTCGGACACCCGCTCCGGCAAGGGCAACGCCCGCTACGGCCCGAACCTGGGCGGCGAGCGCTCCGACACCACGATCCTGCTGCACCTGGCCGGCGACCGGCACAGCGCCGTCGCCGTCTCCCTGCCGCGCGACCTGATGGTGCGCGTCCCCGCCTGCCGCGACCGCGACGGCCGCGGCACCACGGCCGCCCGCCTCGCCCAGTTCAACAGCGCCTACTCCACCGGCGGCCCGGCCTGCACCATCCGGACCGTGGAGAAGATGACCGGGGTGCGCGTCGACCACCACATGGTGGTCGACTTCCACGGCTTCAAGGAGATGGTGGACGCCGTCGACGGCGTCGACATGTGCCTGGCCGAGCCGGTGCGGGACAAGGCGGCGAAGCTGGACCTCCCGGCCGGGCGGGTCACCCTGGACGGCGAGCAGGCCCTCGGCTGGGTCCGCGCCCGCAAGTCCCTGGGCGACGGCAGCGACACCGCGCGGATGGAGCGGCAGCAGCGCTTCCTGGGCGCCCTGGTGCAGAAGGTCCGCAGCGACCACGTCCTCTACAACCCGCTGCGGCTCTACCCGGTGCTCCACGCGGCCACCTCCTCACTGACCACCGACCCGGGCCTGGCGGGGCTGCGGGACCTGTACGGCTTCGTGCGCGAGGTACGCGGCATCCCCTCCGAGCGGATCCGGTTCACCACCGTGCCGCGCGAGGCGTATCCGGCCGACCCCAACCGCGACCGGCTCCTCCAGCCGGCCGCCGACCGTCTCTTCCGGCTGCTGCGCCACGACCGCCCCGTGCCCGTCACGGCGCCGGCCGTCACCGGCCGCACGGGCGCCGACGACGCGCCCGGCGCCCCCGCGGCGCCGGCCCCCTCGCCCTCCTTCAGCGGCAGCACCGCCGCGGAGGACCCCTGCGGGTGAACGTCGACCGCACGCGAACCGAAACTTCTTCTGATGCCCGGTCTACCGCAGGTAAAACCATGGCCAAGGCGTAGCACAGAGGTAACAGAATGGGGCAGATTGCCCGGTTGTAGGGAAGTGGAATGTGTCACCGTCGTCGCTGGTCGCCGGTGCGGGCGGATAGTGTGAGCGATCCGGTGCCCCGGCCAGGGTCCGTCCTGCGGTCGGCACCATGACGAGACCCCGCGCCTGGGGGAAGGCGCCGTGGCCCCGACGGAGGACTCAGCAACCGTGGACGCGCATGGCCGTGGGCGGGCGGACAACATCGATCCCGCCGACCAGTGGGTGCTCAACCCGCAGACCGGCGAGTACGAACTGCGACTGAGCAGTCCCGTTCCGCAGTCGTCGCCCCCGCCGGTGCCGGGTCCGCGCCGCCCGGCTCCCCGTGAGGGGGGCGTGCCGCGCGACCGCACCTCCCACGAGGCCGGCTACAGCAGCGAGGCCCCCGCGCGCCCGCGCCCCGGACGCGAGGTCCCGCCGCCGCGCAGGCGCCGCGGTGAGCCCGAGGAGCCGGAGACCGGCCGCCGCCGTGGCCGCCCGAAGAAGAAGAGCAAGGCCAAGAAGGTCCTCGCCTGGACCGGCGGTTCGCTGGCCTTCGTGATCCTGGCGACCTCGGGCTACGGCTACTGGTACATCAAGGACCTCGAGGACAACATCCAGAAGACCAACTGCGGCGACGCCTGCTCCGCCGGGTTCGCCAAGGACGAGGCCTTCAACCTCCTGATCATCGGCACCGACAAGCGCACCGGCAGCGGCAACAAGGGCTACGGCGACAAGAACAGCGTCGGCCACGCCGACACCACGCTGCTGCTGCACGTGGCCGAGGACCGCAGCAACGCCACGGTGCTGAGCATCCCGCGCGACCTGGTCATCGACATCCCGGACTGCGAGACCGTCACACAGGACGGCTCAAGCAAGATCGTGCCGGGCACGCCGAACACCCGCTTCAACGAGAGTCTCGGGCAGGGCGGCCGCAACGCGGGCTGCACCGCCAGGACCATCAAGGAAGTCACCGGCATCAAGGTCGACCACTTCATGGTCGCCGACTTCAACGCCGTGAAGACGCTGACCGCGGCCATCGACGGCGTCGAGGTGTGCGTCGAGAAGGCGGTCGACGACCCCAAGTCGCACCTGGAGCTGCCGGCCGGCAAGTCGACCATCGAGGGCGAGCAGGCCCTCGCCTTCCTGCGCACCCGCTACAGCTTCGGCAACTCCGGCGATCTGGACCGGATCAAGGCCCAGCAGGCCTTCCTCGCCTCGATGATGCGCAAGATGTCGTCCGGCGACACCCTCAAGAGCCCGACCAAGCTGAACAACCTGGCGCAGGCCGCGACCAAGGCCCTCGAGGTGGACGAGGCGATCGGCTCCGTCTCGGTGCTCAAGGACATCGCGCTGGAGATCAAGAAGGTCGACCCGAAGAACATGTCCTTCGTGACGGTTCCGGTCATCGACAACCCGGCCGAGCCGACCCCGGTCACCGTGGTGCCCAACCCGGCCAAGGCCCCGCAGGTCTTCGACCTGATCCGCGAGGACGTCTCCTTCACCGAGGTGAAGAAGCAGAAGCAGAAGCAGAAGGACGCCGACGCCGCCCGCCTCAAGGGCTCCAAGGCCGACGCATCCGACGTGCGGGTGCAGGTCTTCAACGGCGGCGCCAAGTCCGGCTCCGCCTCGGCGACCCTGACCTGGCTCCAGAACGACCAGGGCGTCCTGAAGTCGGACAACGGCGGCAACGCCGACGCCACGCAGAAGAAGACGACGCTCGAGTACGCCCCGGACCAGGCCGATCAGGCCCGGGCGCTGGCCGCGATGATGGGGCTCCCGGGCTCGGCGCTCAAGGAGGGGGAGAGCGCCACCAACTCCCAGGGTCTGCCGACCATGACGTTGGTCCTGGGTGAGGACTTCAAGGGGGCGGGCATTCCGCTGACCGCCCCGGAGAAGGCGCCGGACGACATCGACAAGTCCACGGCCGACAAGGTTCAGTGCGCCAAGTAACGCGCATCACACGCCAGTTGGCGAAACGCACAGCACAGAGCACGCAACGAAAAGACCGCCTCGCGCATCTCACAGGTGAGACGCGCGGGGCGGTCCCGTAGGCGGGCGAGGACAGGGGGAGGGGCACGAATGGCACAGACGCGTGTGCGCGGTGAGGGCCGGCGCCGCCGCTCTGCGGGGGACGCGGCCGACCTGGGGTGGGACGACGGCCTGTACGGGGCCGACGGCGCCGAGGACGGACCGCTCGGCGAGGACGGGGACCGCTCCGACACGTCCCCCCGGGACGGCGGCCGGCACGGGGGCGGTCATGGCCGCGGCAGCCGCAGACGCGGCAGCGGCGGGCGAAGACGCCGCGTCCTGCGCTGGACGGGTCTGACGCTCGCCTTCCTGCTGGTCGGCACGGGCGTGGCGGGGTACCTGTACTACCAGCACCTCAACAGCAACATCAGGACCGACTCCCGCGCCGGCGGCAAGTCCCACGCCAAGAAGACGAAGCCGAACGCCGCCGGGCAGACCCCGCTGAACATTCTGATCATGGGGTCGGACGACCGCAACGATCCGCGGAACCTCAAGCTGGGCGGCAGCAAGGAGAACGTCGGGCAGAAGCCCCGGGCCGACGTGCAGATGCTCCTCCACATATCGGCGGACCGTAAGAGCGCCTCGATGGTGAGCATCCCGCGCGACACCATGGTCAAGATCCCCAAGTGCACGGACTCCGACGGCACGCCTTATCCGGAGACCTACGGAATGATCAACTCGACGCTGCAGCGCGGCGGCCCCGGCTGCACGCTGTCGACCTGGGAGAACCTCACCGGGGTCTACATCGACCACTGGATCGTCATCGACTTCATCGGCGTGGTGGACATGACGAACGCCATTGGCGGCGTGCCCGTCTGCGTCGAGGACAACGTCTGGGACCGGTCGACGGCGATGCAGCGAGGTGGCTCCGGGCTGAAGCTCAAGGCCGGGACCCGCCCCATCAAGGGTGAGCAGGCGTTGCAGTGGCTGCGGACCCGGCACGCCTGGGGCAGCGACCCCATGCGCGCCAAGGCCCAGCAGATGTACATGAACTCGATGATGCGCGAGCTCCAGAGCAAGAGCGTCTTCACCGACACCGGCGAGCTGACGGACCTGGCAGAGGCCGCCACCAAGGCGCTGAAGGTCTCCGAGGAGATCGGCACCGTCGCCAAGCTCGCCGACCTGGCCATGGAGCTCAAGGACGTCCCGGTCAACCGGATCACGACCACGACCATGCCCAACGTCCCGTACCCCCAGGACATCAACCGTCTGATACCGAAGCCGGGCGACGCCGACAAGCTGTGGGCGATGCTCCAGGACGACGTGCCCTTCGACAGCAACGGCAAGAAGAAGGGCGCGGACACCGGTCCCAAGGACGAGGCGGCCCCCGACGGGGAGATCGCCGTCCAGGTCCGCAACGGCACGGCCGACGAGACGCTCGGCGCCGTGCCGGGCCGCGCCCTGGCGATCAAGGACGCGCTGGTGGGCGAGGGCTTCGAGCTCGCCGAGGTGGACAAGGCCGCGGCGGATCCCACCAAGCGGACCGTGGTGCAGTACCCGAGCGCCGAACTGAAGGGCGACGCCCTGCGGGTCGCCGAGTCGCTGGGCATCCCCGCCGCATCGGTGAAGAAGTCCTCCGAGGTGAACGGCGTGACGCTGACGGTGGGCGGCGACTGGCGTGAGGGCGCCACCTATCCGAAGGACAACGTGCTGGAGGAGGGCAAGCTCCCCGAGAGCGCGGGCGCGCAGAACGGCGCCGACAAGAAGCAGTGCATGAAGGTCGCCGAGAAGATCTACACCTGGTAGGCGCCTGGCCTCGCGGCGCTCCTACGGCGAAGGGCCCCGGTCGATCCGACCGGGGCCCTTCGTATGCCGTGGCAGCGGCGCGTCAGTCGGTGGCAGGGGTGAGCACGGCCGGCCGGCGGGAGGCGATGACCTTGCGGGCCAGCGACTTCGGGCTGGTGAGGAAGCCCCAGCCCCAGGACATGTGCATGGTGGCCAGGGCGACGGGGATCTGCAGCCGCGCCTTGAGCGGGAGGCCCTTGCCGGCCGGGACGGAGCCGGCGACGATCGCGGCCAGGTACCCGCCGGGTATCACCAGCGCCCACGGGGTGAGCGCGACGCCCGCGACCAGGCCCGCGGCGATGGCGCACACGGCCGTCGGCGGGGCGAGGTAGCGCAGGTTGATGGAGCCCTGGTGGTAGCGGGCCACCACGTGCCGCCAGCGGCCGTAGTCCTTGTACTGCTTGGCGAGCGCCTTGACGCTGGGCCGCGGCCGGTAGGAGACGCGCAGCTCGGGCGAGAACCAGATCAGGCCGCCCGCCTCACGGATTCGGAAGTTGAGCTCCCAGTCCTGGGCGCGGATGAACTCCACGTTGTAGCCGCCCTGCTGCTCCAGCGCCTCGCGGCGGAAGACGCCCAGGTAGACCGTCTCGGCCGGGGCGGCGTCGCCACCGGTGTGGAAGGCGGCGTTGCCCACGCCGATCTTCGAGGTCATGGCGGCGGCGACCGCGTGCTCCCAGTCGTTCTCGCCCTCGGCGTGCATGATGCCGCCGACGTTCTGCGCGCCGGTCTCCTCCAGGAGGCGGACGGCGGTGGCGATGTAGTTCGGGGAGAGCATCCCGTGGCCGTCGACGCGGACTACCACGGGGTGGCGGGAGGCATTGATCGCCGCGTTCAGGGCGGCGGGGGTGCGGCCGGTCGGGTTGGGGACCGTGTGCACCCGCGGGTCCTCGCGGACGAGTTCGGCGGCGATCTCGTCCGTGCGGTCCGTGGAGGGGCCGAGGGCGATCACGACCTCCATCTCGCCCGCGTACTCCTGGGCGAGGATCGCACGGACTGCCTCGCGAAGGTGCCGCTCCTCGTTGAGGACCGGCATGATCACGGACACGGCGGGAAGCTGCGCGGCGGAATTGGCGTTCATCAGGCCTCACGTTACCGCGATCGGGGGACACGGGCGCGCGCCGTCCTGCCGGGGGACCGGGCTGCAGATCGTATCGGCCTACCGTGCTCACGGAACGGATGCATATGGCCCGTTTACGGAGCCCCCGGCCCTCCCCAGGCCCTCGTGGAGGTGTACCGCCCCATGCCCGCCACACCGCCCCGACCGCCCGAACGACCGGACCCTCGGCGCCGTCGCCCGCAGCCCGGTCCGGTGCCGGGTTCCTCGCCCGCACCACGGGTCCCGCGCGGCGTGCGCACCGCCTCGCAGGAGTACGACTCCCCTGCCGCCTCCCGGGCCGGGGCCCCTCGGTCCGGGGCGCCCGCGTCCGGTTCCGTCCCCCGGGGCGGCTCCTCGCGGACGGCCGGGCGGGGGTCCGCGCAGCCCCGTTCCTCCCGGGCGGCCGACGGCTCGCCTCGGCGCGACGGCACGCTCCGCACGGGCGGCGGGTCCCGCGGGTCCGGCGCGCGGAGCGGGGACGGGCGGGTGCGGGACCGGCGGTCCGTGGGCGACGACCGGCCGGTGGGCGTTCGGTCCGTGGGCGGTGGGTCGGCAGGGCGTTCCGAGGCGGGCTCGGGCCCGGCAGGGCGTGTGCCACGGGGGCCGCGGCGGGACGGCGGGGCGGGCACAGGCGCCGCGAGGCGCGGTTCCCGGGCGGGCTCCGGCCCGGGTTCGGGGCGGGGCTCCGGGTGGGGTTCGGGCGGCGGTGGCGTGCCGCCGCGGAAGACGGGCGGGCCCGGTCGCGGCCGGGGCGGACCGCGGCGGCCCGCGGGTCGCCGGCGCGGATGGGGCGGTCGCATGGTGACCGCGCTCTCGGTGACCGTCCTCGCCCTGGCCGGCGTGGGGCACTCGGTCCTTTCCGGCATCGACGACGGCATCGCGCGGATCGACCCGTTCCGCGACATGAAGAACCGCCCGCACGACGGGAACGGCACCAACGTCCTGGTGGTCGGCACGGACGGGCGGGACAAGATCTCCGCGCAGACTCGGCGCCGGTACCACCTCGGGGGCGAACCGTGCCACTGCACGGACACCGTGATGATCGTCCACATCTCCGAGGACCGTGACCGGGCCAGCGTGGTGAGCCTGCCGCGCGACTCGTTCGCGGTGGCGCCCGCGTACACCGACCCGGCCACCGGCCGGGAGCGCCCGGCGCACCCGGTGCGGCTGAACGCCGCCTACGCGGAGGGCGGACCGCAGCTGACCGTGCGGACGGTGGAGCAGATGACGGCCGTGAAGATCGACCACTACGTGGAGGTCGACTTCACCAGCTTCATCCGCACCGTCGACGTGCTGGGCGGGGTGCGGATCTGCACCGTCGACCCGCTGAAGGACTCGCACACCGGGCTGGACCTGGCGCCCGGACAGCACCGGCTGGACGGCGGGCGGGCCCTTCAGTACGTCCGCTCCCGGCACGTGGACGCGGCCTCCGACTTCGGGCGGATGCACCGGCAGCAGCGGTTCCTGGCGGCGCTGATCGAGCAGGCCACCTCCTCCGGGGTGCTGCTCAACCCGGTCAAGCTGCGTGACGTCGCGGGCACGGTCCTGAGGTCCGTGCGGGCGGACCGCGGCTTCGGGGCCGGCGAGATGATCGACCTGGGGCGGGCGATGCGGCACTTCTCGCCGTCCTCCTCGGAGTTCACGACGGTGCCGATCGCGGACCGGAAGTACCGGGCGCGGGGCGTCGCCGGCGAGACGCTCAAGTGGGACGACGGGAAGGCGCGGCGGATCTTCACGGCGCTGCGCGCGGACCGGCCGCTGGCGCCGCACGTCGCGAAGCGGCCCAAGGCGGTGCGGGTGCCGGTGGCGCCGGAGCAGATCCGGGTCCAGGTGGAGAACGGGACCATGACGCCGGGGCTCGGCAAGCGGGTGGACGCGGGGCTGGCGGCGACGGGGTTCGCGACGACGCGGGCGCCGGTGAACGCGGCGGACCGGAGGGTGCGGCGGACGGTGGTGCTGCACGACCCCCGCTGGGACCGGTCCGCGCGGTCCCTCGCGGCAGCGCTCCCCGGCAGCGAGCTGCGGGCCCGGCCGGGGCTGGGGCCGACGCTGCGGGTCCTCGCGGGGGCGGACTTCCGCGAGGTGCGGCGGGTGCGGGCGGAGGACCCCTACCGGGGCGAGGACGGCGTCGTCACGGGCGACCAGGTCGTCTGCGAGTAGCCCTCCCGCGGGGGCCGGGCCACCTCTCCCCGCCCTTGCCGAAGGAGCGGTCGGAAGTGGGCCGACCCCTCGTGGGGAAGGTCAGTCGGGGAAGCCGGCGGCGGTGCGTTCCTGGCGGAGTTCGAGGATGGCCCGCCGCCGCGCGAGCCGGTGGCTGCGCCGGATCTGCGCCTCCTGGCACCGTCGCCGGTCCCGCTCCGTCTCGGGAATCACCGGCGGCACCGGCCGCGGCTTCCCGCCCTCGTCGACCGCCGCGAACACCAGGTAGGCGGACCCCACGTGGCTCAGCGGCACGGACTCGTTCCACCGCTCGGTGAGCACCTTCACCCCGATCTCCATCGAGGTGCGCCCCGTCCAGTTGACCTGCGCGCGTACGTGCACCACGTCCCCGACCCGGACCGGCTGGAGGAACGCCATCTCGTCCATGGACGCGGTGACGGCGGGCCCCTCGGAGTGCCGCCCGGCGACCGCCCCCGCGGCGTCGTCCACCAGCTTCATGATCACACCACCGTGCACGGTACCCAGGAGGTTGGTGTCGTGGTGGGTCATGATGTGGCTGAGGGTGAGGCGGGAAGCGGACGCGGGCTTGCCCGCGGCTATGCCGGAATCGGAGGTCAGGGCCTGTTCTGTCATGCCCTCCACCTTATGCCGGATCGATCCCCCCGCCCGATTTGCCCGGGTTCATGTGTCGGGTTCGCAACAGCCGGGCTCCGGGTTTTCCACAGGCCTTCTGGGGGCCCCGCCCGAGCGTGCACACTGTCGCTCATGAATGAGTGGCCTCAGGGATGGTCGGAGAGCAACCGCGGCGACCGCTACGGCGGTGGCGCCGCGGGCGAGCCCGAGCCCGCCCGCGTCATGCGCCAGGTCCGCCGCGAGCCGTCCGGCCCCTACCCCGGCCAGGCTCCGCAGTACGACGGCGGCGTTCCGCGGCAGCCCGCCTCGCCCCCGTACGACCCCGGGTACGACAGCGACTACAACACCGGCCAGGTCTACGGCGGCCAGGGCGGTGGCGGTAACGGCTACGACGACGGCGGGTACACCGGCGGCTACCGGCAGACCCCGGACTGGGGCCGCAGGGTCAAGCGGACGCTGACCACCGTCGTGGTCGCGCTGCTCGTGATCTCGGTCGGCACCTACTTCTGGGCCGACTCCAAGCTCCGCGAGGAGGTCGACCTCTCCAAGGTCATCAACCGGCCCGAGGCGGGCGACGGCACCAACTACCTCATCGTCGGCTCCGACAGCCGCGACGGGATGTCCGACGAGGACAAGCAGCGCCTGCACACCGGCTCCGCCGAGGGCAAGCGCACGGACTCGATGATGATCCTGCACACCGGCAGCAACGGCCCGACGCTGATATCCCTGCCCCGCGACTCCGACGTGGAGCTCCCCAGCTTCAAGGGCTCCGAGTCCGGCAAGGAGTACCCCGGCACGGGCAAGCGCATCAAGCTGAACGCCGCGTACTCCATGGACGGCCCCGAGCTGCTGGTGCGCACGGTCGAGTACAACACCGGGCTGCACATCGACCACTACGTGGAGATCGGCTTCGCCGGCTTCGCCAATATCGTGGACGCGGTCGGCGGCGTGGAGATGGACATCCCCAAGGCGTTCAAGGACAAGAACTCCGGCGCCGACTTCGCGGCCGGCAAGCAGACCCTGAACGGCGAGGAGGCGCTGGCCTTCGTCCGCACCCGCTACGCCTTCGCGGGCAGCGACCTGGACCGGACGAAGAACCAGCAGAAGTTCCTCTCCGCGCTCGCCAACCAGGCGGCCACCCCGGGCACGGTCCTCAACCCGTTCCGCCTCTACCCGACGCTGAGCGCGGGCCTGGACACCCTGATCGTCAGCGAGGACACCGGCCTGTTCGACCTGGCCTCGATGTTCTGGGCGATGAAGGGCGTCACCGGCGGCGAGGGCACGTCGATGAACATGCCGATATCCGGCTCCAGCGGCGGCAACCTGGTCTGGGACAAGGCCAAGGTCAAGAAGCTGGTCGAGCAGTTGAAGAGCGACGAGCGGGTCACGGTCAAGGGGAACTGACCGGCACGTCGAGGTCACCCCTCGGAACGCCGAAGGGCGCCCCGGCCGTGCGGCCGGGGCGCCCTTCGCGTGCCGTGCCGGAACCTACGGCAGGTTGCGCGCCATGACGATGCGCTGGACCTGGTTGGTGCCCTCGTAGATCTGCGTGATCTTGGCGTCGCGCATCATGCGCTCGACCGGGTAGTCACGGGTGTAGCCGTAACCGCCCAGCAGCTGCACGGCGTCCGTGGTGACCTCCATGGCCACGTCGGAGGCGAAGCACTTCGCCGCGGCGCCCTGGAAGGTGAGGTCGGCGTCACCGCGCTCGGACTTCGCGGCGGCCGCGTAGGTCAGCTGGCGGGCGGCCTCGATCTTCATGGCCATGTCCGCGAGCATGAACTGCACGCCCTGGAAGTCGCCGATCGGCTTGCCGAACTGCTTGCGCTCCTGGACGTAGCCCTTGGCGTAGTCCAGGGCGCCCTGGGCGATGCCGAGGGCCTGGGCCGCGATGGTGATGCGGGTGTGGTCCAGCGTCTTCATCGCGGTGGCGAAGCCGGTGCCCTCCTCGCCGATCATGCGGTCGGCGGGGATGCGAACGTTGTCGAAGTAGACCTCGCGGGTCGGGGAGCCCTTGATGCCGAGCTTCTTCTCCGGGGCGCCGAAGGAGACGCCCTCGTCGGACTTCTCCACGACGAAGGCGGAGATGCCCTTGGAGCGCTTGGTGGGGTCGGTGACCGCCATCACCGTGTAGAACTCGGACTCGCCGGCGTTGGTGATCCAGCGCTTGACGCCGTTGAGCACCCAGAAGTCGCCGTCGCGCACCGCGCGGGTCTTCATGCCCGCCGCGTCCGAACCGGCGTCCGGCTCGGAGAGGCAGTAGGAGAAGCCGCCCCGGCCCTTGGCGAGCGGGGTCATGTACTTCTTCTTCAGCTCCTCGGAGCCGGAGAGGATCACCGGCAGCGAGCCCAGCTTGTTCACGGCGGGGATCAGCGAGGACGAGGCGCACACACGCGCCACCTCCTCGATCACGATCACCGTGGCGAGGGCGTCGGCGCCCGCGCCGCCGTACTCCTCCGGGACGTGCACGGCGTGCAGGTCGTTGGCGACCAGGGCGTCCTGCGCCTCCTGGGGGAAGCGGGCCTCCTCGTCCACCGCCGCGGCGTACGGGGCGATCTTCGCCTCGGCGAGGGCACGCACCGACTCACGGAGCATGTCGTGCTCCTCGGACGGGCGGTACAGGTCGAAGTCAGCCGATCCGGCCAAGGTCTCTCACGCTCCAAGAGAACAAAGAAGAGGGGACATTCAGTTAACTACCGTTTAGTAGCCAAATCCTAGGCCGTCTCCCGCGCCGCGGCACCGTGAGGTTGACGACAGAGGTGACGCGTTCCAGGGTCTTCCCCTGCGGGAGCTCGCGCACCCCCGGTTATGCTCGGTCGGCGCGCAGCAGGCACGCGGACCCGCACGGACGTCACCACCAGGAGCATCCATGGCCCTCAAGATCACCGTGATCGGCACCGGCTATCTCGGCGCCACCCACGCCGCGGCCATGGCCGAGCTCGGCTTCGAGGTCCTCGGCCTGGACGTCGTCCCCGAGAAGATCGAGATGCTGCAGCGGGGCGAGGTCCCGATGTACGAGCCCGGTCTCGAGGACCTGCTGCGCAAGCACGTCGCCGGGATCGAGGGTTCCTCCGGCCGGCTGCGCTTCACGATGGACTTCGCGGAGGCCGGCGCCTTCGGCGACGTGCACTTCGTCTGCGTGAACACCCCGCAGCGGCACGGCGAGTACGCCGCCGACATGAGCTACGTGAACTCCGCGATCGCCTCGCTGGCCCCGCACCTGACCGGGCCCGCGCTGGTCGTCGGCAAGTCCACGGTGCCGGTGGGCACGGCGGACCGGCTCGCCGCCTACCTCGCGGAGCACGCGCCGGGCGGCGCGGACGTGGAGCTGGCCTGGAACCCGGAGTTCCTGCGCGAGGGCTTCGCGGTCGACGACACCCTGCACCCGGACCGGATCGTGGTCGGCGTGCGCGGCGGGCAGGCCGAGAAGCTGCTCCGCGAGGTGTACGCGACGCCGCTGTCCGAGGGCACGCCGTTCGTGGTGACGGACTTCCCCACCGCCGAACTGGTGAAGACCTCGGCGAACTCCTTCCTGGCCACCAAGATCTCGTTCATCAACGCGATGGCCGAGGTGTGCGAGGCGGCGGGCGGCGACGTCGCCAAGCTGGCCGAGGCGATCGGCTACGACGACCGGATCGGCAAGAAGTTCCTGCGGGCCGGCATCGGCTTCGGCGGCGGCTGCCTGCCCAAGGACATCCGCGCGTTCATGGCGCGGGCCGGCGAGCTGGGCGCGGACCAGGCGCTGACCTTCCTGCGGGAGATCGACTCCATCAACATGCGCCAGCGCGGCCGGATGGTCGAGCTGGCCCGGGAGGCGCTGGGCGGCGGACCGTTCCTCGGCAAGCGGGTCGCGGTGCTCGGCGCCACGTTCAAGCCGGACTCGGACGACGTCCGTGACTCCCCCGCGCTGAACGTCGCGGGGCAGATCCACCTCCAGGGCGGCCAGGTCACCGTGTACGACCCCAAGGGCATGGCGAACGCGCGGCGGGTCTTCCCGACGCTGGGCTACGCGGAGACGGCCGAGGACGCCGTGCGCGGGGCGGAGATAGTGCTCCACCTGACCGAGTGGCGCGAGTTCCGTGAGCTGGACCCCGAGAAGCTGGGCGCGGTCGCGGCGCGGCGGGTGCTGCTGGACGGCCGCAACGCGCTCGACCCGGAGCCGTGGCGCGCCGCCGGCTGGACCTACCGGGGCATGGGCCGCCCCGCCGCCTGACCCCCGCCGGGATGCATGCCCCAAAGGTGAGCCCCGGATTCGCTGCTGGAGCGGCGAATCCGGGGCTCACCTTTGGGGGACAGTCGGCGTGACCCCTACGCGTCGACCGTGGTGATCGTCGCGTGGGAGGGGGCGGTGGTGGCGCGCAGGTCGCGGGAGACCGCCTCCGCGTCGCGCAGGAGGCGGACGGCGTTGCCCCAGGTCAGCTTCGCGAGGTCGTCGCGGGACCAGTTGCGGTCGAGGAGCTCGGCGATCAGGTTCGGGTAGCCGGCGACGTCGCGCAGGCCGTCCGGGGTGAACGCCGTGCCGTCGTAGTCGCCGCCGATGCCGATGTGGTCCACGCCGGCGACCTCGCGCATGTGGTCGAGGTGGTCGGCGACCGTTGAGGCCGTGGCGCGCGGGCGCGGGTGGGCCTCCTCGAAGGCATGGTGGACCTTCATCGCGTCCGGCGTGTGGTCCAGGTGGTGGAAGCCGTGCGCCCGCAGGTTCTCGTCCGCCTCGAGCGTCCAGTCCACCGCGGCCTGAAGGACGAACTTCGGCACGAAGGTCGCCATGGCGACGCCGCCGTTGGCCGGCAGCCGCTCCAGCACGTCGTCCGGGATGTTGCGCGGGTGGTCGCAGACGGCGCGGGCGGAGGAGTGGGAGAAGACCACCGGCGCCGTGGAGGCGTCCAGCGCGTCCCGCATGGTCGACGGGGCGACGTGCGAGAGGTCGACCAGCATGCCCTCGCGGTTCATCTCCCGCACCACCAGCCGCCCGAAGGCGGTGAGCCCGCCGTGCCGCGGCTCGTCGGTGGCGGAGTCCGCCCAGTCGACGTTGCTGTTGTGGGTGAGGGTCATGTACCGCACGCCCAGCGCGTACAGCATGCGCAGCGCGCCCAGCGAGTTCTCGATGGAGTGGCCGCCCTCGGCGCCCATCAGCGAGGCGATGCGGCCCTCGGCGCGAGCGGCCTCGAGGTCGTCCGCGGTGTACGCGGCCCGCAGGTCGGCCGGGTAGCGGTCAATGAGCTGCCGCACGCAGTCGATCTGCTCCAGCGTCGCGGCCAGCGGGTACGGCTGCTCGTAGGGCACGTACACCGACCAGTACTGGGCGCCCACGCAGCCCTCGCGCAGCCGCGCCAGGTCGGTGTGCAGCGCGGCGCTCTGGTCGGCGGCGATGTCGCGGGCGTCGAGGTCGTAGCCGACCTGTTTGCGCAGCGCCCAGGGCAGGTCGTTGTGGCCGTCGACGACGGGGAACTCTCGCAGCAGCTCGCGCGCCCGCTCCAGGGACGCCTCCCAGGCGCTCACCGGCCGTTCCCGGAGTCCGCGCCCATGGCCCTGGCGCGCAGCCGGCGGCCCTTCTCGGTGGCCTGGTCGTTGAGCTCCTGCTGGAACTCGCGCATCCGCTCCAGCAGGGCGGTGTCGTGCGCGGCGAGGATGCGGGCGGCCAGCAGACCGGCGTTGCGGGCGCCGCCGACGGAGACCGTGGCGACCGGCACCCCGGCCGGCATCTGGACGATGGAGAGCAGCGAGTCCATGCCGTCCAGGTACTTCAGCGGCACCGGCACGCCGATCACCGGCAGCGGCGTCACCGAGGCGAGCATGCCCGGCAGGTGGGCGGCGCCGCCGGCGCCCGCGACGATCGCCTTCAGCCCGCGCTCCGCGGCCTGCTCGCCGTAGGCGACCATCTCGCGGGGCATCCGGTGGGCGGAGACGACGTCCACCTCGTAGGGGATCTCGAACTCGTCGAGGGCCTGGGCTGCGGCCTCCATCACGGGCCAGTCGGAGTCCGACCCCATGACGATGCCGACCAGCGGCGCTTCGCTGCTCATTCGGTGACGATTCCCCTCAGGTAGTGGGCCGCGTGCGTGGCGCGCTCCAGGACGTCGTCCAGGTCGGCGCCGTAGGTGTTGACGTGACCCACCTTGCGGCCGGGCTTCACGTCCTTGCCGTACATGTGGATCTTCAGCTGGGGGTCCCGCGCCATGCAGTGCAGGTACGCCGAGTACATGTCGGGGTAGTCGCCGCCGAGGACGTTGACCATGACGGTCCACGGCTGGCGGGGGCGCGGGTCGCCGAGCGGCAGGTCGAGGACGGCCCGCACGTGGTTGGCGAACTGCGAGGTGACCGCGCCGTCCATCGACCAGTGGCCGGAGTTGTGCGGGCGCATCGCCAGCTCGTTGACCAGGATGCGGCCGTCGCGGGTCTGGAACAGCTCGACCGCGAGGTGGCCGACGACGCCGAGCTCCTTGGCGATGGTGAGCGCCATCTCCGCGGCCTCGGCGGCGAGGCCGGCGTCGAGGCCGGGGGCGGGGGCGATCACGGTGTCGCAGACGCCCGCGACCTGGCGGGACTCGACCACCGGGTAGGCGACCGCCTGGCCGTGCGGGGAGCGCACCACGTTGGCGGCGAGCTCGCGGACGAAGTCGACCTTCTCCTCGGCCAGCACCTCGACGCCGGCCTTGAAGGGCTCGGCGATCGCCGCGTCGTCGGTGCCCTTGATCACCCAGACGCCCTTGCCGTCGTACCCGCCGCGCACGGTCTTGAGCACGACCGGGAAACCGTCGCCCTCGGCGGCGCCGTCGGCCACACCCTCGGCGGCGAACGCCGCGACGTCGGCCGGGTCGGCGACGATGCGGTGCCGCGGGCAGGCCACGCCGATCGCGGTGAGCTTCGCCCGCATCACGCCCTTGTCCTGGGCGTGCACCAGGGTGTCCGGGCCGGGGCGCACGGCGATGCCGTCCGCCTCCAGGGCCCGCAGGTGCTCGGTGGGCACGTGCTCGTGGTCGAAGGTGATGACATCGCAGCCGCGGGCGAACTCGCGGAGGGAGTCCAGGTCGCGATAGTCGCCGATGACGACCTCGTTGACGACCTGGGCCGCGGAGTCCTGCGGGGTGTCACTGAGCAGCTTGAAACGGATGCCGAGCGGGATGCCTGCCTCGTGCGTCATACGCGCGAGCTGGCCGCCGCCGATCATGCCGACTACCGGGAACGTCACGCGTCAAGGGTATCGGGCGTGCGTTCCGGCTCCGCTTTCCGGCCCGGCAGGCGGAAACCGGTCACGCGAGTACCACTTCTGCCCGACTTCCACACGCCCCCGTCGTTGCGCGCGCGAGGCCGGAGAGGCCGTGGTTAGCATGACTGAGTTGACGTCGATCACATGAACGGGGCTGGGCCGCGATGGGCAGAGAGCTTCCTCGCACCGCCGCGCCGGGCGGGTTCCGCCGCCGCCTGCGCGCCCTGTGGCGTGAAATCGTCAAGTTCGGCGCGGTCGGCGGGGCCGGTCTGCTGGTCAACTTCGCCGCGTTCAACGTGCTGCTGCACACGGGGGTGCGCCCCGGCCGGGCCGGCGTGGCCGCGACGGCGCTGGCCATCGCCTTCAACTACGTCGGGTTCCGCTACTTCACCTACCGTGACCGGGACCGCGGGCACCGCACCCGGGAGATGACCCTGTTCCTGGCGTTCAGCGCCGTCGGCCTGGTCATCGAGAACGGCGTGCTCTTCCTGGCCACGTACGGGATGGGCTGGGACACCCCGCTGGAGAACAACGTCTTCAAGTTCGTGGGCGTCGGGGTGGCCACGCTGTTCCGCTTCTGGTCCTACCGCACCTGGGTCTTCCGGACCCTGCCCGAGCCGCCGGAGCGCCCCTCACGGGTGCACCCGCAGGGGCGCGCCACGCAGCGGGTCGGGCGGCCGTAGCGGCCCGCCGCCCCGGCCCGTCCGGCACCCGGCGGTCAGCGGACCGTCGGCCCCGAGGGCTTGGAGCGGGGGCGTTCCGGCTGCGGCCGGCTCAGGAAGAGACCGAACACCGGCGGCTGCGCCTGGAGCATCTCCAGCCGGCCCCCGTCCGCCTCGGCGAGGTCCCGGGCGACGGCCAGGCCGATGCCGGTGGAGTTGTGCCCGCTGATCGTCCGCTCGAAGATCCGGGCGCCCAGGTCGGCCGGGATGCCCGGCCCCTCGTCGGTCACCTCGACGACCGCCTGGTTGCCCACCACACGGGTGCGCAGGGCCACCGTGCCGCCGCCGTGCATGAGCGAGTTCTCGATCAGGGCGGCCAGCACCTGCGCCACGGCGCCCGGCGTGCCCATCGCCTCCAGGTGCCGCTTGCCGGAGCTGACGATGGCCCGGCCGCCGCTGCGGTAGGCGGGCCGCCACTCGGCGATCTGCTGGTGGATGACCTCGTCGATGTCGAAGGAGACCGCGGAGCCGGTGCGCGGGTCGCGCGAGTTGGTGAGCAGCCGCTGCACCACGTCGGTGAGCCGCTCGACCTGGGTGAGCGCGATGGCGGCCTCCTCCCGCGCGGTCTTCAGGTCGTCGGTGAGGGTGATCTCCTCCAGCCGCATGGAGAGCGCGGTGAGCGGCGTGCGCAGCTGGTGGGAGGCGTCGGCGGCCAGCCGGCGCTCGGCGGTCAGCATCCGGCCGATGCGTTCCGCGGAACGGTCCAGCACGTCGCCGACCCGGTCCAGCTCGGGCACGCCGTACCGCTTGTTGCGCGGCCTGGGGTCGCCGGAGCCGAGGCGTTCGGCGGTCTCGGCGAGGTCGGTGAGCGGGGAGGCGAGCCGGTTGGCCTGGCGCACCGCCAGCAGGATCGCGGCGATCACCGCGAGCAGTGCCACACCCCCGATGATCAGCAGGGTGCGCCCGACCTCCCGGGTCACCGTGGAGCGGGGCTCCTCGACCCGGACCGTCTCGCCGCCCTCGCCGCGGGTGGTGGCGTGGATGACGTCGCCGGACGGCTTGTCGCCGACCTCGACCACCCGGCCGCCGGGGAGGGTGATCACCGCGTGCCGTCCGGCCTCGACCTGGTTCTCCAGGATGGCGGCGCTGACGTCCTCGTCCCCCAGGACCCGGGCGTCGACGATGCTCGCCAGCCGCACCGCCTCGGACTCGACCCGCTCCTGGGCGCTGGCGCTGATGGTGCGGGTCTCCACCAGGACCAGGGAGACGCCGAAGACGGCGATCACCACGAGGACCACGAGGAGCGTGGACTGGATGAGGCGGCGGCGCATGGGTGAAGGGTGTCAGCTCTTCTCGAAGCGGAAGCCCACGCCGCGCACGGTGGCGATGTAGCGGGGGTTGGCCGCGTCGTCGCCGAGCTTCTTGCGGAGCCAGGAGATGTGCATGTCGAGGGTCTTGGTCGACGACCACCAGGTGGTGTCCCAGACCTCACGCATCAGCTGGTCCCGGGTGACGACCCGGCCGGCGTCGCGGACCAGCACCCGCAGCAGGTCGAACTCCTTGGCGGTGAGCTGGAGCTCCTCCTCGCCCATCCAGGCGCGGTGCGACTCGACGTCGATCCGCACGCCGTGGATGGCGGGCGGCTGCTGCGGCTCGGCGGCGCCGCGCCGCAGGAGGGCCCGGACCCGGGCCAGCAGCTCGGCGAGCCGGAACGGCTTGGTGACGTAGTCGTCGGCGCCCGCGTCGAGGCCGACGACGGTGTCCACCTCGTCCGCGCGCGCGGTCAGGATGAGGATGGGCACGCTGAGCCCTTCGGCGCGGAGCCGGCGGGCGACCTCCAGGCCGTCCATGCCGGGCAGGCCCAGGTCGAGCACGACCAGGTCCACCCCGCCCCGTACTCCGGCGTCGAGGGCGGCCGGGCCGTCCTCGCGCACCTCGACCTCGTAGCCCTCCCGGCGCAGGGCGCGGGCCAGCGGCTCAGAGATGGACGAGTCGTCCTCGGCGAGCAGTACACGGGTCATGGGGTGATGGTAGTCCCGCCCCCGCGATCACCGGAGGCCGCCTTCGCGCCGCATTTCCCGGCGGCGGGGGCCGCCGGTCGCTCGTCACGCCGCCCTCGCCCTCCGCCGTCCTGCGTCGTCCTCCGCTGGCGACCGGCGCCCGGGCAAGAAGCTGTACCGGCCACGGATATCATGGGAGCGGACGAGACGACAGAGGTGTGATCATCACCTCAAATGCCCCCTATATGCCCATTGACACGCGTTCCTGCTGTCTAATGGCTCTGGCCTCATGGGCAGCCTCCGCGTATGCGCGTCGGACGCCGCACGTGGGTGCGGGCCGGTTCCCAAGCCGGCCCTGACAGTGACAGACCTGCGGCCGGGTCCCTCGCGTCGACGACGACGCCCGGGGCGTGGATCCCGTGGTCGTCCTCCCGCTCCCCACCCATGGAGCGTTCCTCCCCGCGGCGGGATCTGGGCGGACGACACCGGTGCCGGCCTCCCCCCACCGGGCGCGCACCCATCCCCTCGCGCGTCCCGACAGCAAGGAACGATCATGGCGTCCAGCCTGACGGAGTCCTCGGCCCCGGTGCACGGGCCCGACAAGACTTTCTTCGGCCACCCGCGCGGACTGGCCACCCTCTTCATGACCGAGATGTGGGAGCGCTTCTCCTACTACGGCATGCGCGCTCTGCTCCCGCTGTACCTGGTGGCGGAGGAGGGCCTGGCCCTCGGGGCCACCACGGCGGTGGCGATCTACTCCGTGTACGTCGCCACGGTCTACCTGCTCGCGATGCCGGGCGGCTGGTTCGGCGACCGCGTCTGGGGCGCCCGCAAGACCACCGCGGTCGCAGCCGGCATCATCATGGTCGGCCACCTGCTGCTGGCGCTCCCGTTGAACGCCATCTTCTACGTCGGCCTGCTCTTCGTCGCCGTCGGCTCCGGTCTGCTGAAGGCCAACATCTCCACGATGGTCGGCCACCTCTACGACGGCCCGGACGACCCGCGCCGCGACGGTGGCTTCACCCTCTTCTACATGGGCATCAACATGGGTGCCTTCGCCGCTCCGCTGATCATCGGCACCATCGGCCAGACGGTCAGCTGGCACCTGGGCTTCGGCCTCGCCGCGGTCGGCATGGGTCTGGGCCTGCTGCAGTTCCTGCTCGGCACCCGTCACCTGGCCCCCGAGTCCAGCGTCGTCCCCAAGCCGCTGTCGCAGGTCGAGCGGGCCGCCACGCTGCGCAAGGCCATGATCTGGCTGCTCGTCGCCGTCGTCTTCTACGGCATCGTCACGCTGACCGGCTCCTTCACGCTGAAGTGGGCCACGGTTCCGCTGCTGATCCTCGGTCTGGTCGTCCCGGTCTCGGTCCTGGTCCGCATCAAGCGGGACAAGGAGCTGACCGCCACCGAGCAGTCGAAGGTCTCCGGCTACGTCTGGTTCTTCGTCGCCGCCGCCATCTTCTGGATGATCTACGACCAGGGCGGCTCGACGCTGTCGCTGTTCGCGGACGAGCACGTCGACAACCAGGTCTTCGGCTGGGAGTTCCCGGTCTCCTGGTTCCAGTCCGTCAACCCGGTCCTGATCATGGCGCTGGCCCCGGTCTTCGCCACGATCTGGCTCTCCCTGGCCCGCAAGGACAAGGAGCCGAGCACCATCGCGAAGTTCGCGGGTGGTCTGGCTCTGGTCGGCATCTCCTTCTTCGTCTTCATGCTGCCGCTGGTGGCCTCGGGCGACGGCAAGGTCTCGCCGTGGTGGCTGGTGCTCATCTACTTCTGCCAGACCGTGGGTGAGCTGATGCTCTCGCCGGTCGGCCTGTCGGTCACCACGAAGATGGCGCCGGCGAAGTACGCCTCGCAGATGATGGGTGTCTGGTTCCTGGCCGTCACCGCGGGTGACGCGGTGACGGGGCTGGTCGCCGAGGCGGGGGTGAACCTGGACCGGACCGGGTTCGTGGCCCTCGAGGCGGCGCTGGCGGTGCTGGCCGGCTTCGCGGTCTACATGTACCGGGGCAAGGTCAAGCAGCTCATGGGCGACGTCCGCTGACGTCCCCACCCACCCCGAAGGGGCCCTCCCGTACCCACGGGAGGGCCCCTTCGTGTTCCCCCCCGGCGCTTTGCCTCTGCGAGCGGTGCGGTGCCACGTGTCGCGCCTCCCTGCGGGCAACCGTGCCGCTGGGCGGCACGGGTGGGCGCAGGGCCCCACGTCCTCGGGGGACGGCTCGCACCCCGGAACCTCAGGTCCCTCCGGGAAGGGGGCGGGTCGGGGGGGAACAGAACGGTGCTGCCCGCCGGGGCTCGGCTTTCGGCCGCGCTGCGGTGCGGGTCCCGTTGCGGACGGTGCGGCCGGCTTGCGCGGGGTGGGGGAGCCACTCGCCACGGAGGCTGGGGCCTGCGCCCGCCCGTGCCGCCCCCTGGGCGGCCCAGCCGCCCGCAGGACGGCGGAGGGGGTGGGGCAGGCACGGGGTGCCTGTGGAGGCCCGGACCGGGCGGGAGGCCATGGCCGGCTGGGGATGCGACGGCGCCGCAGCGCGGGGCCGGGGCCGAGTCGCTGCGGCGCGAGGAATGCCGGGAAGTGCGGGGAAGGCTACGAGAAGTCACCCGGGGCCGCGGCGCGCGGGGCGCGCCGCGGCGGCGGGTCAGGAGGTGGGGCGGGCGAGGTCGGCCCAGACGGTCTTGCCGGGGAGCTCGGGGGCCGCGACGACCCCCCAGTCCATCGACAAGCGCTGGACTATGAACATGCCGTGGCCGCCCGGCCGCCCCGCCTGATGCGGCGTACGCGGCGTCGGCTGCCCCTCACCCCGGTCGGTGACCGCGACCCGGATCGTCTTCCGGTCGAAGGTGAGCGTGAGCGACTCCGGCTGCTCCGCGTGCAGGCACGCGTTGGTGACCAGCTCGGACACGATCAGCAGCACGTCCTCCGCCGCCGCGCGCCCGTCGTCCGTGGACGACGGCAACCAGCCCCACGCGTACAGGGCCTGTCGCGTGAAGTCGCGGGAGAGGGGAACGACGCCGCTCTCCCCCGCCAGATTCAGTTGCCGTACCTCCGGCGCCACCGGCGCGCCTCCGTTCGCAGCCCCCGTCACCTGTTCCAGGTCGGGAGACGTCCCGTTCACCGCCGTGACGGGCGGGGCGGGGGAAGCGCCGCCGGGCTGCGGGCCGCGGTCGCCCGGCGGATAGGGCCGGGTGGTGCTCATCAGCGCTTCACCTCACCGATTCACCGATACACGAGTGGACCTCGGGGTCTTCGGGGCGTCGGAAACGGTTCGGGCCCTCGGCCCGGCCCCGTCCATGGCGCCCCCTGTCCTCAGCAATTCTCCTGCCCGCCCCGGACGTCGGAACACTCACCGATTCGCCCCGTTTCGCCCTATCCGCCATCTTTCACCGATTCAGCACAAGATGTCACGAACGACTGCGCATGGCGTCGCTCTTCGTGACGTCCGCGGCCGATCAGCTGGTTCCCGTGCCTTCCGCGAGCGCGCTCTCCACCGTGTCGTGCACGGAGAAGACCGTGTCCGCGCCGGTGATCTCGAAGACGCGCGCCACCGCGGGCCGCATCGCCACCAGGTGGATACCGCCGCCGGCCTCTTCCGCCTTCAGGCGGGCGCCGAGCAGCACGTTCAGCCCAGTGGAGTCACAGAACTCCAGCTGGGAGCAGTCCACCACGATCCGTGTGCGCCCCTTCGCCAGGTTGCGCTCCAACGGCTCGCGAAGGAGTTCGGCGGTGTGGTGGTCGAGTTCGCCCGCCGGGATCACGACGGCGCTGGCTCCCTCTTCCCGTACCTCCACCAGAAGCCGGCCCGACTGCGCGCTGCCGACCGTCCCGTGGTCCATTGCCGTCTCTCTCTCGACGTCCGATCTGCTGATACCGCCTCCGAACCCTACGCCCTCTGCGCAGAATTCGGCAGTCGAACAATCATAAGAATTGGGACATAAGCGTACGGAGCGTACTTGCGGTCTTGTTGCCCGAGCGGGTAGGGCTGATGAGGACACATCCGATCCGGCCGGCTTTGGAGGCGCCGCACACCGCAGAAGCGTACGTACTGGCATCGGCAGCCATATGCCGAGAACGATGGAGGACTTCATGTCACCCCGGCTCGACGCATCGCATACCCCCAGAGCGACGTCGGCAATCCCGCCTCATTCGCACGAGGAGGTCACGTCTCTCACACCGGACGCGACGCTCCCCGTCCAGACCGTTCCCCACCTCCCCCACCAGCGGACCGCGACCGTGCTCGAAGCCGGTCCCGACGCCCCGCCGCACGGCCCCGCCGGCACCGCTCCCCCCGCGGATCCGGCCGGCCTGCTGGACGGCCTCCCCGAGATCCCGCACTACGCGGGCGTGCGCGCGGCCGACGCCCGCGCCCTCTCCAAGGCCCTGTTCGAGCGGCTGGAGTCGCTCGAGGAAGGGACCGCGGAGCACAGCTACGTACGCAACACGCTGGTCGAGCTGAACCTGGCCCTGGTGAAGTTCGCGGCCTCCCGGTTCGGCTCCCGCAGCGAGCCGATGGACGACATCATCCAGGTCGCCACCATCGGCCTCATCAAGGCGATCGACCGGTTCGAACTGAGCCGTGGTGTGGAGTTCCCCACATTCGCCATGCCGACCATCATCGGCGAGATCAAGCGCTTCTTCCGCGACACCTCCTGGTCCGTGCGCGTCCCGCGCCGGCTTCAGGAACTGCGGCTCGACCTCGCCAGGGCCACCGACGAGCTCCAGCAGCGGCTCGACCGCGCGCCGACCGTCGGCGAGCTGGCCGAGCACCTGGAGCTCTCCCGCGAGGAGGTGCTGGAGGGCATGGTCGCCTCCAACGCCTACACGGCCTCCTCGCTGGACGCGCAGCCCGAGGAGGACGACTCCGAGGGCGCCCTGGCGGACCGCATCGGCTACGAGGACGACGATCTGGAGGGCGTCGAGTACATCGAGTCGCTCAAGCCCCTGATCGCCGGGCTCCCGGCCCGCGAGCGGAAGATCCTCTCGCTGCGGTTCACGGCCGGCATGACCCAGTCCGAGATCGGCGAGGAGCTCGGCATCTCCCAGATGCACGTCTCCCGGCTGCTGTCCCGGACGCTGGTCAAGCTGCGCGAGGGCCTCACCGGCGAGGAGTAGTGCCGCCGGGTGTGGGGATCCTCGGGGGCCTCATACCTCGCGGACGCCGCCCCGCCACACCCCCGCCACCAGGGGGACGCCCGGCCGGTAGGCCAGGTGCACGTGGCTGGGCGCGTCGAGCAGCAGCAGGTCCGCGCGGGCGCCGGGCGTGATCCGTCCGACGTCCGCGCGGCGCAGCGCCGCCGCGCCGCCCGCGGTGGCCGCCCACACCGCCTCGTCCGGGGTCATGCCCATGTCCCGCACGGCGAGCGCGACGCAGAACGCCATGGACGAGGTGTACGACGATCCCGGGTTGCAGTCCGTCGACAGGGCGACGGTGACCCCGGCGTCGAGCAGCCGCCGCGCGTCGGGCCACGGGGCCCGGGTGGAGAACTCCGCCCCGGGCAGCAGGGTGGCCACGGTCCGCCCGCCGGAGCTCGCCAGCGCGTCCACGTCGGCGTCGGTCAGGTGGGTGCAGTGGTCGGCGCTGGCCGCGTCCATCTCCACCGCCAGCCGGACGCCGGGGCCGTGCCCCAGCTGGTTGGCGTGCACGCGCGGCACCAGGCCGCGCTCCCGCCCCGCGGTGAGGATCGCGCGGGCCTGGTCGCCGTCGAAGGCGCCGCGCTCGCAGAACACGTCGACCCAGCGGGCGTGCGGGGCGCAGGCGTCCAGCATCTCGCCGGTGACCAGCTCGACGTAGGCCGCCGGGTCGTCGGCGTGCTCGGGGGCGACGATGTGCGCGCCGAGATAGGTGACCTCGGGCGTGTGCCGGGCGGCGATCTCCAGCGAGCGGGCCTCGTCCTCGACGGTGAGGCCGTAGCCGGACTTGGTCTCCACGGTGGTGGTGCCCTGGCGCAGCGCCTCCGTCAGGTGCCGCACCAGGTTGGCCTCCAGTTCGGCCTCGCCGGCCGCGCGGGTGGCCGCGACGGTGGTCCGGATGCCGCCCGCGGTGTAGGGCCGGCCGGACATGCGCGCGTTGAACTCCTCGGTGCGGTCGCCGGCGAAGACCAGATGCGTGTGGGAGTCCACGAACCCTGGCAGCAGCGCGCGTCCGCGGGCGTCGACCCGGTTGTCGGTGGCGGGTGCTTTCCTGGACATACCGGTCCACACGACACGGTCGCCCTCGATCACGACGGCCGCGTCGCGGAGCACGCCAAGCGGTGAGCCGTCCGGGGAGGAGCCGAGGGAGGGGTCGTTGGTGACCAGGTGGGCGACGTTGTCGATCAGGGTACTGGTCGTCGCGGTGTCGGCAGGGGTGCTGGGAGGGGTGCTCATGCTCGTCCTGTGCGCAGGTGGGCGACGGCCGTCGCCAGTTCTCGGGCGGGTTCGGGGACCAGGGTGTGCGCCCCGTCGCGGACCACGTGGCGGCCCGCGCACACGGTGTGGCGCACGTCCGCGGCCGTCGCGGCGAATACCGCGGTCTCGGCGCCGCGCTCCGGTGGCGGCCCCGCGGTCCTGACGGTGTCCAGGGCGACGGTCGTCCAGTCGGCCGGCGCGCCCGGCGCGAGCGTGCCCGCCTCCGGGCGGCCGAGGGCGGCGTGGCCGTCCGCCCCGGCGGCGCGCAGCAGCGCACCGGCGCTCCAGTGGCCGCGGACCCGGGTGCGCAGCCGCTCGTCGAGTTCCAGGGCGCGCGCCTCCTCGAACAGGTCGATGACGGCGTGGCTGTCGGAGCCGAGGCTGAGCGGCGACCCGGCCCGCTGGAGGGCGGGCGCGGGTCCGACGCCGTCGGCGAGGTCGCGTTCGGTGGTGGGGCACATGCAGGTACCGGTACCCGAACCGCCGATCAGGGCGATGTCCTCGTCGGTGAGGTGGGTGTTGTGCACGCCGGTGGTGCGCGGGCCCAGGACGCCGTGGTCGGCGAGCAGCCGGGCCGGGGTGCGGCCGTGGGCGGCCAGGCATGCCTCGTTCTCCGCGGGCTGCTCGGAGAGGTGGACGTGCAGCGGCGCGCCGCGCTCCTCGGCCCAGCGGGCGACCTGGGCCAGCTGGCCGGCCGGGACGGCGCGCACGGAGTGGACGGCCGCGCCGAGGGTGACGTGGTCGCGTCCCTTCAGCAGCGAGGCGCGGGCGGCCCAGGCCTCGGCGTCGCCGTCGCTGAAGCGCAGCTGGGCCCCGGTGGGGGGTTCGCCGAAGCCGGAGGACAGGTAGGCGGTGTCCAGCAGGGTGATCCGGACGCCGGCCTGGGCGGCGGCCTCGATCAGCGCCTCGCCCATGGCGTTGGGGTCGTCGTAGCGGGTCCCGCCGGGGGCGTGGTGCAGGTAGTGGAACTCGCCGACGGCGGTGATGCCGGCCAGCGCCATCTCGGCGTAGACGGCGCGGGCGAGGGCCAGGTAGGAGTCCGGGTCGAGCCGCCCGGCGACCTGGTACATCACCTCGCGCCAGGTCCAGAAGGTGCCGCGGTCGGCCTGGACGACGCCGCGCAGCGCCCGGTGGAAGGCGTGCGAGTGGGCGTTGGCCAGGCCGGGGAGGGTGAGGCCGCGCAGCGGCTCCGCGCCGGGCGGCGGGGCGGGAGTGTCCTCGGTGACGGCGGTGATCCGTCCGTCCGCCCCGCTCTCCACCAGGACGCCGGAGCGGACCGGGCCGTCGGCGGTGAGGAGGGCGTGCTCCAGCCAGTAGGCCCGGGACCGGCCCGGGCGGCCGCTGTCGGGGTGGGTCACGCGCGGACCAGTCCTTCCAGGGCGTCGGCGAGGGCGCGCACTCCCGCGACGCAGTCGTCCTCGGCGGCCTGTTCGGCCGGGGAGTGGGAGACGCCGGTGGGGTTGCGCACGAACAGCATGGCGGTGGGGATGCTCCCGGCGAGGATTCCGGCGTCGTGTCCCGCGCCGGTGCCCAGGACGGGGGCCCGGCGAGGGCCGTCGTCGCGCTCGCCGCCGAGCAGGTCGGCGAGGCGGTCCCGCAGCGCGTGGTCGAAGCGGGTCTCCCCGGTGAACGACTCGCGGGCCACCTCCAGGTGGACGCCGTGCGCCTCGGCGGCGGCGTGGGCGGCCCGTTCCACGGCGCCGACCACGTCGTCCAGGGCCTCCTGGGCGGCGGCGCGGGAGTCCAGCCAGCCGCGCACCAGGGAGGGCACGGCGTTCACCCCGTTGGGGTCGACGGCGACCTTGCCGAAGGTGGCGACGGCGCCCGCGCGCGTCGCCTCGCGGCGGGCGGCGAGGACGGTCTCGGCGTACGGCAGCATCGGGTCGCGGCGGTCGGCGAGGCGGGTGGTGCCCGCGTGGTTGGCCTCGCCGTGGAAGTCGAACCGCCAGCGCCCGTGCGGCCAGACCGCGCTCGCCACGCCCACCGGGTCGCCGGTCAGGTCCAGGGCGCGGCCCTGCTCGATGTGCAGTTCCACGAACGCGCGCACGCGGCCGAGGCGTTCGGGGTCCGCGCCGATGGCGTCCGGGTCGTGCCCCGCTGCCTCCATGGCGTGGGGCAGGGTGACGCCGTCGGCGTCGGTGAGCCGGTGCGCCTGTTCGCGGGTGAGCAGTCCGGCGGTGAGGCGGGAGCCGACGCAGGCCAGGCCGAACCGGGCGCCCTCCTCGTCGCCGAAGTTGACCACCGCGAGAGGGCGGTCGAAGCGGGCGCCCCTGGTGCGGAGTTCGTCGAGCGCGGCGAAGGCCGACACCACGCCGAGCGGTCCGTCGAAGGCGCCGCCGTCGGGGACGGAGTCCAGGTGGGATCCGGTCACCACGGCGTCCCCTGCGGACGGATGGCCCAGCCACGCCCATTGGTTGCCGTTGCGGTCGGTCTCCACGGCCAGGCCGCGGGCCTCGGCCTGCTCGCGGAACCAGGCGCGGCAGTCGCCGTCGGCCGCCGTCCAGGCGAACCTGCGGTACCCGCCGGAGGAGCGGTCCCGGCCGATGCCGGCCAGGTCCCGCCACATCTCGTTAAACGACGCGCCCTTGGGGACGGCGGCGGACTCCTTCGGCACGCTCACGCGCCCTCGCCCCCGCCGGCGCCCTGGTCGTCGCCCTCGTTGTCTCCCTGGCTGTCGCCCTCGCGCATGGGGACGCGGACTCCGCGCTCGCCGGCCACCGTCTCGGCGATGTCGTAGCCGGCGTCGACGTGGCGGATGACCCCCATGCCGGGGTCGTTGGTGAGGACCCGGCGGATCTTCTCCCCGGCCAGCGGCGTGCCGTCGGCCACGGTGACCTGGCCGGCGTGGATCGAGCGGCCCATGCCGACGCCGCCGCCGTGGTGCAGCGACACCCAGGACGCGCCGGAGGCCACGTTGACCATGGCGTTCAGCAGCGGCCAGTCGGCGATGGCGTCGGAGCCGTCGAGCATCGCCTCGGTCTCCCGGTAGGGGGAGGCGACCGAGCCGCAGTCCAGGTGGTCGCGGCCGATGACCACCGGGGCCTTCAGCTCGCCGCTCGCCACCATGTCGTTGAACCGCTCGCCGGCCTTGTCGCGCTCGCCGTAGCCGAGCCAGCAGATGCGGGCGGGCAGGCCCTGGAACTTCACCCGTTCACCGGCCAGCTTGATCCAGCGGGCCAGCGACTCGTTCTCCGGGAACAGGTCGAGGACGGCGCGGTCGGTGGCCGCGATGTCCGCCGGGTCGCCGGAGAGCGCCGCCCAGCGGAAGGGGCCCTTGCCCTCGCAGAACAGCGGCCGGATGTACGCGGGCACGAAGCCGGGGAAGGCGAACGCCCGGTCGTAGCCCGCGAGTCGGGCCTCGCCGCGGATGGAGTTGCCGTAGTCGAAGACCTCCGCGCCGGCGTCCAGGAAGCCGACCATCGCCTCCACGTGGCGGGCCATCGACTCGCGGGCCCGGGTGGTGAAGCCGGCCGGGTCCTTGGCGGCCTGGTCCGCCATCTCGTCGAAGGCGACGCCGACGGGCAGGTAGCTCAGCGGGTCGTGGGCGGAGGTCTGGTCGGTGACGACGTCGATGGGCGCGCCCATGGCGAGCAGCTTCGGCAGCACCTCGGCGGCGTTGCCCAGCACGCCGACGGACAGCGGGCGACGGGCGTCGCGGGCCTCCACCGCCAGCTGGAGCGCGTGGTCGAGGGAGTCGGCGCGGACGTCGAGGTAACGGTGCTCGATGCGGCGCTCGATGGCGCGGGGGTCGCAGTCCACGCAGATCGCCACGCCGTCGTTCATGGTGACCGCGAGGGGCTGGGCGCCGCCCATGCCGCCGAGGCCGGCGGTGAGGGTGATGGTCCCGGCCAGGGTGCCGCCGAAGCGCTTGGCGGCGACGGCGGCGAAGGTCTCGTAGGTGCCCTGGAGGATGCCCTGGGTGCCGATGTAGATCCACGAGCCGGCGGTCATCTGCCCGTACATGGTCAGGCCGAGGGCCTCCAGACGGCGGAACTCCTCCCAGTTGGCCCAGTCGCCGACGAGGTTGGAGTTGGCGATCAGGACGCGGGGGGCCCACTCGTGGGTCTGCATCACACCGACGGGGCGGCCGGACTGGACGAGCATCGTCTCGTCCTGCTTGAGCGTGCGGAGGGTGCGGACCATGGCGTCGAAGGAACGCCAGTCGCGCGCCGCCTTCCCGGTGCCGCCGTAGACGACGAGCTTGTCGGGGTGCTCGGCCACCTCGGGGTCGAGGTTGTTCTGGAGCATCCGCAGGGCGGCTTCCTGCTGCCAGCCGGCGGTGGTGAGTTCGGTGCCGCGGGGGGAGCGGACGGGGCGGGGACCTGGCATGCCGGCTGCCTCCTGGGGGCGTTTGCTTGACCTCTATTCACATCCTGTCGGCGTGAATAGCTCCAGTCAACAGCGCCACCCCTCCCTGCCCTCGGCTTCCGCCGCGTCTGCGGGCGGCTGGACCGCCCAGCGGCACGACGGCCCGCAGGACGGGAGGGAGGAGGGGTTCGCACCGGTCGCAGCCGCCGCGGCGCGATGGGACGCAGGGGACGGCCCGCAGGGCGTGGGGGCGGCGGCGCGTACTCCGCGTACGCCCGCGCGGGGGTGACTCCCGGTGGGAGGATTGGGGGCAAGGTGGGGCGAGGGCGGGGCAGTTGACCCACGATAGTGGGGGCGTCGCATGTTCCGCTGGAAAATGCCAGAACGCTCACTCACCCCCACGATCCCTGCGTAGCGTCTCCGTCGTTCAGCCGAACGCCAGGTGGAGGGGGCCGCGCGTGCCCGGGATCGACGAGTGTCTGCTGGAAGTCATGCGGTTGCCCGGAGCCAGGGGCGCCGCGCTGGTCGACTGGACCAGCGGACTGCCCCTCGGCACGGTCGGCGACCCTCCCGGCGGCGAGGACCACGACACCGCCGCGGCGGAGGCCGCCGAGCTCGCCCGCCTGGCTGCCGAGCACGGCGCCTTCACCCCTGACGAGGGGGCCGGCTGGGACAGCTCCGAGCCGCCGGTGGAGGACGTCATCATCAGCAACCGGGACAGCTATCACGTCCTGCGCTTCCTGCGGGCCACCTACGAGAGCAACGTCTTCCTCCACCTGTGGCTGGACCGCGACGAGGGCAACCTCGCACTGGCCCGGATCCGCCTGGGCGACCTGGCCGGACGGCTGGTGCTCGGATGACGTCCGTGAACACGCCCCCGCCGAGACTCCCGGTCCGGGACCCCTCGACCGCGCGGCAGCGCCCCTGGGGCAGCGTCTCCCCGATGCTGAACCGTCTCGCCGCCGAGCACGCCACCGGCGTCCTGGTCCGCGAGCGCGGCACGCTCTACCTGTCCGAGGGCCGCGTGGTGCACGCCGAGAGCCCGGCCACCCCCGGCATAGACGTGCTGCTCACCGCCGCCGGAGCGGTGGACCCGGAGGGCTGGCAGCGGGCCGTCGAGGGCGCGGAGGCCGACCCGGAGCAGCCGGTGAGCCGCACGCTGATCTCGCAGGGCGTGCTCTCCCAGGGCCAGCTGGAGCTGTGCCACCTCGGCAGCCTCTTCGACGCCGCCTACTTCGCGCTCGCCCCCAGCAGCGCCCCGGGGCACTTCCGGTACGGCGCCTGGCACTGGATGGGGGCCGTGCGGCCGGTGCCCGTCTCGGCGCTGGAGCGGGAGACGATGCGGCGGCGCTCGTTGCTGAACCGGATCTGGCCCGACCCGTCCACCGACACCGCCCCGCTGACCCTGATACGGCCGGCGCGCGCCGCCCAGGTCTGTGTGCGGCGGCAGGCGATCCTGGATCTGGTCGACGGCCGGCGGACGGCCACCGACATCGCCCGTGAGCTGGGCCGGCCCGCGTTCCACACGCTGGTGGACCTGCGCCGGCTGGCGGCGGCGGGGCTGGTCGCCGCCACCCACCGCCCCGCGTCTCCCGCGCCCCCGGCCACCGGCACCGCCACCACCACGACGACGACGGAGACCGCCGAGGCGCCGCTCCCCGTCCCGCCGGACCCCGCTCCGCCGGCTTCGCCCCCGGCTCCCGCATCGCTCTTGCTCTTGCCCTTGCCCTTGCCCGGGAACACGGCGGACGCACGCTACGGGTCGCTCCCCGCCCAGCCCTCCGCGGAGCAGCGCCAGGCGGAGCAGGCCCACGGGGACCGGTCCTACCCGGAGCAGCCCTACAGGGAGCAGTCCGACAGGCAGCAGTCCTACGCAGACCGGCCCTACGGGGAGCAGCTGTACGCACCGCCACCGCAGCCCTCGCCCCCGGCGCCGTCCCCGGCGCAGACGTACCCCGAGCAGTCGCCGTACGCGCAGCAGGGGCTCGCGGGGCAGGTGCTGCCCGCGCCGTTCCCGGCGCAGCCCACCGCCCGGACCCGTCCGGCCGACGTCCCCTCCGTGCGCCCGGTCCCGCTGGTGCCGCTCGTGCAGCCGCTGCCTCCGCTGGCGCCGCAGACCGCGCACCCGGTCCGTCCGCCGGACGACAGGGTGGAGCAGCCGGCCCGCAACCACCCCGACGTGGACACCCCGCTGCCCCGCCGCCCCTCCGGCGGACGCCACCGTGCGGGCCGCGGCACCCCGGCACCGACCGCACCGACCGCACCGGCTCCCCAGGCGGCGCCCGCGGCCCCCGCGGCGCAGGCCGCCCCCGCCGCCCCGGTGGTCCCGCCGCCGCGGACCCCGGCGGCCGCCCCGTCGTCGATGCCGCCCACCCACTTCGCCGACCCCGACGTCACCCTGCTCCAGCGACTGCGGGCAGCCTTGGAGGCCCTGTGATCCGCGCCCTCCGGCAGCGTGCCGGGAGGAAGCAGCTGCCGGCCGTGGAGGCGGAGGTGCGCAGCGAGCTGCGCCGCATCCGCTCGCGGATGTTCCAGCTGACCGGCGCCCTCGCCACCTCGGCCGACGGCACGGTGCTGGCCGAGGACTCCCCCGGCGTGGCGGCGGAGGAGGCCGCGGCGCAGACCGCGGAGGTGCTCGCCGCGGTGCTCCGGCTGGCCGACGTCACCTCCCGCGGCACGCCCCGTGAACTGGTCGTCCGCGGCGGGTCCGGCTACCTGGCCACCTACGCGGCCGGCCGGTCCACCGTGCTCACCCTGCTCGCCGAGGACGGGGTGAACCTCGGCCGGCTGCACCTGGAGGGCCGCCGCTGCGCCGCCCGGATCGGCGAGCTCGTCGACGGGGGAACGGCCGGACCGCCGGCCCTGGACCCCGCGCCCCTCTCCCCTCCCGCGCCTCCCACCACACCCCCCGCCGCACCCGCCACCGCGGCCGTCGCGGCCCCCGGCGCCGTCGGCGCCACCGCGGCTCCCGCGTCCGCACCGAACCGGACGCTTCCGCACCGCACCAGCGGGGCGAACGCGCCCACCACCCACAGTTGAGAGGAAACACCGCATGGCCAGCACCGAGACCGCCCTGAAGGAAGCCCTGACGACCATCGAGGGCGCCACCGGCGTCGCGCTGGTGGACTACACCAGCGGCATGGCGCTCGGCACGCTCGGCGGCAGCAAGGACTTCGACCTGAACGTCGCCGCCGCCGGCAACACCGACGTGGTGCGCGCCAAGATGCGCACCATGGAACACCTCGGCATCCAGTCCGAGATCGAGGACATCCTGATCACCCTCACCGACCAGTACCACCTGATCCGGCTGATCAAGGGCCGCAGCGGGAACGGGCTGTTCCTCTACCTGGCGCTGGACGCCGCCCGCTCCAACCTGGCGATGGCCCGCCACCAGCTGAAGCGCATCGAGGCGGAGCTGGAGGTCTGATCCCCGGCCGGGACCGCACCCGGTGCGCTCCGGCGTACGGTCCCGGCCGGGGTCCTCGCAGGAACCGGCTCCGGTCAGGCCGGAACCGGGGTACGGCGGCGGCGCGCCCCACCGGGCGTCGCGTCACCCGCCGCGACACCCGTGACGCGGTAGCCCCGGACGGTCCTCCCGGCCGGGGCGCCGCCGCGCCGCAGCCAGTCCACCCGCACCCACAGCAGCGCCTCGGCGGCCCGCTCCTGGGAGCCCAGCCAGGCCGCCTTCAGCCACAGGCCGACGCCCGCGCCGGCCAGCGCCATGCCACCGGCGGCAGGCATCGCGAACGAGGACCCCGCCGCGGCGAGGAAGGCGAGCAGCAGCCACCACCCGTGGCCGCGCCGCCACACCCGGGCCGACACCGCACGGTCCTGCAGCACGTCGTTGCGGCCCGCCTTGGCCGCGGCCTTCACCAGCGCCCGGTACCGCTTGCGCCGGACGGCGGCCACCACGGCGGCGGCCGCCAGGAACAGCACCGCCCCCGCGTACCAGCCGATCCGCCGGCCGGTCAGTCCCGGCAGGAGCGATCCCGCTCCCGCCGCCAGCACCCCGAGCCACCACATCGGGGCTGCTCCCGCTCTCACGACCACGGCCACCCGGGCCAGTCCCTGACCTCCGCGAGCCACGATCCCCTCCTCGTCCTCCAGCGCCTGTCGCGCGTCTCCGGTGTCGGAACGTTCGAACGAAAAGCGTAGTCAAGGCCTGTCGGAACGGCGTCAGTACGGACGAGATCAACATGCGCCGAACGGTCCGCGTGGGCGCGTGCTATTCGGCGAAGAGCCCCCGGGAGGCGGCGCGGGCGTCGAACTCCTCCAGCCGTGCCTGCGCCTCGGGCAGGCCGTCGCACATCGCCTCGAGCAGCACGCGGCCCAGCAGCATCGGGGCGCACGCCGTGTCGAAGGCCAGGCCGGTGCCCACGGCCGCCGGGATGAGCAGGTCGGAGACCCTGGCCACCGGCGCGAACGCGGAGTCGGCCACGGTCACCACCGTCAGCCCCTCCTCCCGCGCGTGGGCCAGCGCCTCGACCGTCTCCTTCGGATGGCGCGGCAGCGCGAAGCAGAGCAGGGCGCCCGCGCCGGCCCGGCGGGCGCCGTCGATCCGGTCGTGGAGCATCGAGCCGCCCTCGGTGAGCAGGCGGACGTCCGGGTGCACCTTGGCGGCGAAGTACGCGAACCCGTGGGCCTGTGCGGCCGCGGCCCGCAGGCCCAGCACCGGCAGCGGGCGGGAGGCGGCCAGCAGCCGGCCCGCCTCGCGGACGGGTCCGGGGTCGGCGAGCGCGTCGGCGAGTCGGCGCAGGTTGTCGATCTCCGCCTCGACGGCGCGCTGGTAGGAGTTCGTCTCCGCCCGCTCCCCGCCCTGCGACGCGTCCGCCGTCGCCGGCACCACCTCACGCAGGCGGCGACGGAGCGCCGGGTAGCCGTCGAAGCCGAGGGCCACCGCGAAGCGCGTGACGGACGGCTGGCTCACGCCGGCCAGCTCCGCGACCTCCACGCTGGACAGGTAGGGCATCTCGGCGGCGCGGCGCACCATGCAGTGGGCGATGCGGCGCTGGGTGGGGGTGAGCTGCCGGCCCTCGAAGAGCGCCCTCAGCCGGGCGTCGGCCGGGCTCCCGGTGGTGGTGCTCAATGCATACTCCCTCTCCCGGCGGGTCACTTCGCATGACTTTATTCAGCCCGGCGAGACGGCGGGAGGGGGTGTCCACGGCACGGGACCGTCAGGATGCTTTTCTTCGGCTACGATCCGGGCGTCCTGACGACGATCAAGAGGGGGACCTCTTCCATGCGCCTGCGTACCGCGGCGGCCTCGGCCGCGCTCGTTCTCTGCTTCACCGCGGCCGCGACGGCGTGTTCGTCCGACGAGGCGGCGGACAAGGAGGCGGTGGTCACCCCCACCGAATGCGCCACCACCGCGGCCGGGATACCGGAGCACTGCGCCGTCGACATGGGCACCGCGGAGATCACCGAGGGCGAGCCCGCCGACGGGACGCCCACCGCAGCACCCTAGGCGCGCGGCGCGCGGCACACGGCCCTGGGCAGGACCCCGGTCAGACCCCCGCGCGGCGCTGCGCCTCGACGACCAGGTGGGCGGCGTCGGCGACCGTGGACGCGTCCGGGGCCACCGACGCGAGGTCGTGGGCGGCGACGGTCACCTGGTCGGCGACGGCGAACATGCCGGCGTCGGGCATCTCCCGCGGCTCCGCGCCGGGTGTCTCCAGCCGCTGGGCCCGCGCCGCCAGCTCGCGGGCCAGGCCGAGGGCCTCGCCCGCCGCCCCGCGCTGAAGCCGGCTCTGCGGCGCGGCGCGCAGACGGTCGGCGAACTGTTCCACGGCTCGGGTCAGGGGTGTCGTGTCAACCACACCCCGAGACTACGCCGTAACGCCGGAAGGGCCCCGGGAGACCCGGGGCCCTTCCGTTCACGCGGGTGATCAGTCGCTGCTGTTCAGGATCGCGATCAGACGGAGGAACTCCGTGTAGATCCAGACCAGGGTCAGCGTCAGACCGAAGGCGGCCATCCACGACTCCTCGCGGGGCGCGCCGTAGGCGATGCCGTCCTCGACCTGCTTGAAGTCCAGGGCGAGGAAGCAGGCGCCCAGCAGGATGCCGATGACGCCGAACATGATGCCCATGCCGCCGCTGCGGAAGCCGAGGCCGTCACCGCCGCCGAAGACGGCGAACAGCATGTTCACCATCATCAGCAGGACGAAGCCGAGCGCGGCCGCCATGACGAAGCCGGCGAAGCGGCGGTTCACCCGGATCCAGCGCATCTTGTACGCGAACAGGACGGCGGCGAAGACCGCCATCGTGCCGAGCACGGCCTGCATGGCCGCGCCGCTCGCGATGTGCGTGTCGACGATGTTCGACAGGACGCCGAGGAACACGCCCTCGAAGGCGGCGTAGGTCAGGATCAGCGCGGGCGAGGCCTTGCGCTTGAAGGACTGGACCATGGCCAGCACGAAGCCGATGAGGGCCGCGCCGATGGCGACGCCGTACGACCGGTTGATGTTGCCCATGTCGACCGGCAGCAACGCCCAGGAGAGGGCGGCGGTGACGATCAGCACGCCGAGGGTGCTCGCCGTGCGCATGATGACGTCGTCCATCGTCATGCGGCCGGCGGAGACCGGGGCCTGCGGGGCGCCGTACTGGGCGGCGTCCTGGGCGTAAGGGTTCTGCGCGTACGGGTTCTGCGCGTAGGGGTTGGCCCCCTGCGTGCCGACGGCGGCTCCCCCGGCCTGCGGCGCGGTGTTGAAGCCCGCGTGGCCGTTGTCGCGGCTGAACCCCCGTCGCGAGAAGACCGGGTTGCTGCTCCTCATTTCACTCCTCCATGGCCACCCTGCGCGGCCTTGGGCTCAAGAGTAATGGACAGGCAAAAAAGTGACTCTACTGCTTGGGTAGGATCTTTCCTTCCCCCTTGCAGGCACGCAACGCCCCGGGCCTCCTCGTTTATGCCCCCGTGGAGCTGTGCCGGGCGGGTTCGTGGACCGGCGGAGGGTTCACCCGCCGGCGGCGCCGCCGCTTGAGCATGGCCCACGCGCCGCGCACCCCGCCCGGGGAGGCCGCCGTGACCTCGGTGCCGGCCTCCTCGGCCGCTTCCGCCGCGGCGCGGGCCACCGGCAGGAAGCCCTCGTCACGGGTGGTGTCCGGACGCTCCTCCTCGGCCGGCCACAGCGCCAGGGCCGCGCACACCGTGGGCAGCACCGCCATCGCCGCCGTCTGGTAGCCCTCGGCCGAGGGGTGGTAGGCGTCGGGGCCGAACAGCTCCCGCGGATGGGCGGCGAACTCGGGGCCCAGGAGGTCCCCCAGCGAGACGGTCCGCCCGCCCTGCTCCACCGTGCCGATGGTCTGGGCGGCGGCCAGCTGCCGTGAGGTCCGCCTCGCCAGCCAGCGCAGGGGCTGCTGGATGGGCTCGATGGTGCCCAGGTCCGGGCAGGTGCCGACGACCACCTCCGCCCCGGCGGTGCGCAGCCGGCGCACCGCGCCCGCCAGGCAGCGCACCGAGCGGGTGGCGGGCGTGCGGCTGGTGACGTCGTTGGCGCCCACCATGATCACGCACACGTCCGGCGGGCCGTCGTCGGCGGCGACCGCCTCGGACACCTGCCGGTCCAGGTCCTCCGAGGTCGCCCCCGGCACGGCCACCACGCGCAGCCGCACCGGCAGCTCCGCGACCGCGGCCAGCCCCGAGGCGAGCAGCGCGCCGGGGGTCTGCCCGGAGCGGTGGACGCCCTGCCCGGCGGCCGTGGAGTCGCCCAGCATCACCAGGCGCAGCGGAGCGCGGTCCCGGGTGGCGAAGCCGCCTCCGTAGAGACCGTCGGCGTTCGGGACGTGCGGGTCGTACCCGTTGGTCGTCACCGTCCGCCGGGCCAGATGCATCTCGGCCAGCAGCAGCCCCGCGGCGGCGGCGCCCGCCAGGCCGATACCGCCCCCGCCGTACGCGGCGCCGGCCGCGATCCGCCGGGCCACGCGTGCCTTCGACGTACTCGACATCCTTCGCCGCCACCTCCTCGTCACCTGCGCACCCGCGCGGTCCTGTACTCCTTGCTTGCCCCGTGGAGGTGGTCGGCCAATCGCAATCGTGACGAGTCGGCGACGCTGTGTCAGGCCCGTAGGCTGGTGGCCACCGAATCAAGACCTGAGCGACCGGAGACAACGGTGCGATTCCACGACTCGATGATCAGCCTCGTCGGCAACACGCCGCTGGTGAGGCTCAACAGGGTGACCGAGGGCATTGAGGCCACGGTCCTCGCCAAGGTCGAGTACTTCAACCCCGGCGGGTCCGTGAAGGACCGCATCGCCCTGCGGATGATCGAAGCCGCGGAGCAGAGCGGCGAGCTGAAGCCGGGCGGCACCATCGTCGAGCCGACCAGCGGCAACACCGGCGTCGGCCTGGCCATCGTGGCGCAGCAGAAGGGCTACAAGTGCGTCTTCGTCTGCCCCGACAAGGTCAGCACGGACAAGATCAACGTGCTGCGCGCGTACGGCGCGGAGGTGGTGGTCTGCCCGACCGCCGTCGACCCTGAGCACCCGGACTCGTACTACAACGTGTCCGACCGCCTGGTCCGGGAGATTCCGGGCGCCTGGAAGCCGGACCAGTACTCGAACCCGAACAACCCGCTCTCCCACTACCACTCCACCGGCCCCGAGCTGTGGGAGCAGACGGAGGGGAAGATCACCCATTTCGTCGCGGGCGTGGGCACCGGCGGCACCATCTCCGGCACCGGCCGCTACCTGAAGGACGCGAGCGAGGGCCGCGTCAAGGTGATCGGCGCGGACCCGGAGGGCTCGGTGTACTCCGGCGGCTCCGGCCGTCCGTATCTGGTCGAGGGCGTGGGCGAGGACTTCTGGCCGAGCGCCTACGACCGCGAGGTGGCCGACGGGATCGTCGCCGTCTCCGACCGTGACTCCTTCCAGATGACCCGCCGCCTCGCCAAGGAGGAGGGCCTGCTGGTGGGCGGGTCCTGCGGCATGGCCGTGGTGGCGGCGCTGGAGGTCGCGAAGGGGCTCGGCCCGGACGACGTCGTCGTGGTGCTGCTGCCGGACAGCGGCCGCGGGTACATGAGCAAGATCTTCAACGACGAGTGGATGGCCGACTACGGCTTCCTGGAGGACGCGGGCCCGAGCGCGCGGGTCTCCGACGTGCTGAACGACAAGGACCACGGCATGCCGTCGCTGGTCCACATGCACCCCGACGAGACGGTCGGCCAGGCCATCGAGGTGCTGCGCGAGTACGGCGTCTCGCAGATGCCGATCGTCAAGCCGGGGGCGGGCCACCCGGACGTGATGGCGGCGGAGGTCATCGGCTCGGTCGTCGAGAAGGAGCTGCTCGACGCGCTGTTCACCAAGCGGGCGGACCTCGGCGACCCGCTGGAGCGGCACATGTCGGCGCCGCTGCCGCAGGTGGGGTCGGGCGAGCCGGTGGAGGACCTGATGGCGGTGCTGGGTTCCGCGGACGCGGCGATCGTGCTGGTGGACGGCAAGCCGACGGGCGTCGTCAGCCGGCAGGACCTGCTGTCCTTCCTCGCCCGGGGCGGGGAGCGCTGACGAGGCGGTGAACCAGGCGTGCGCCCCCGGCGACGGGGGCGCACGCGGGACGTCGCGGAACGTGGTACCCACGTGTCACGTGCGCGCAGCATGGACTTAACACGGGTCCGGCAGGGTGGTGGGTGCCGGTGGGGGCGGGAGCGGCTCCCCGCCCCGGGCCGGTGTGCGCGATGCCCGGTCCTGACCCGGTCCGCGTCCGACGCGGGAACCGTCGTCGTCCCGACCCCTCGTTCGCGAGGGGTGCGACGGTTCCCGCGACAGTCTTTCCCGCGACGGTCTTTCCGCGACGGCCTCTTCCGTGCCGCGACAGCGCTCCGTCAGCCCGTCGGCACTCCCGTCAGCCCGTCGGCGCTCCCGTCAGAGGGAGGCTATGACCCGGTCGGCGAGGACGCAGACGTTGTCGGTGGCGCCGCAGGTGAACGTGAGGACGTAGCCCCCGGAGATCCCGGAGCCGCCGAGGAGCGAGGGCGCGTCGCCCTGGTCTATCGCGGAGGCGAGCCGCTCGGCGGTCTCCCGGTGCCCGGGCGTGACGCACAGCGTCGTCCCGTCGGCGAACTCGTAGACGTCGAGCGTCCCCATCGGTCCGGGCCGCACGTCGGCCAGCGGCGTCTCCGCCTGGGCCAGCTCCTCCAGCCGCGCCAGCGTCTGCTCGTCGTCGGCGACGGTCGGCGACTGAGCGCCGAGCGGGGTGAAGTCGGGGTGGGAGGGGTGACGGCGCCGGGCGGCGGCCAGTTCGGCGGACTCGCCCTCGCCGCCCTCGGCGTCGAGCTCGAGCCCGGCGAAGTCGGCCGGGTGCGGCAGGAAGAACTCGCCGTCCGGCGGCAGCCCGAGCAGGGACCGCGCCTCGGACGCGTCCCGCGCCTCCTGCGCGGCCCAGAAGGCGCGCGCCTCGGCCAGCTCCCGCTCCCGCTCCTCGGCCAGCGCCTCCGCGACGGCCGCGCGTATGTCCTCGGTGTCGGCGGCGGACCGCGCGGCCGGGACCCGCGGCGTGGTGCCCTCATGGCCGGCGGCGGACCCGTCCGGCACCGCGCTCTCCAGCTCGGCGCGCAGCGCGGCGAACTCCCCGCGCAGCCGCCGCAGGGCGACGAGGACCGCGGCCCCCACGACACAGGCGGCGGCGGAGATGACCAGCAGGGCGGTCTGCATGGCGCTCACTGACGTACTCCCGGTTCCCACGGACAAACGCGCCGGACGACGACCGGCGCACCCCCGTACGAGTCGACCCCGACTTTCCTACATCGAGTTCCCCTACCGAGCTTGACGCCTGAACGGCCCGGATGTCAGTGCGAACCACCGCGAATCGGGCGCACAGCGGGGGCGCATCGGTGTCCACGGTGCGGCTGACCTGCGCGTTCTCGGCGCCGACCGCGGCCCGAGGGAGATAGGTCACATCCTGGAGGAGGTTGGGTCACGGGACGGCACCGGTCCTGTGAAGGGGCCGCCGCAGAGACTGCCGCGAAGGGCTGGAAAGGTCCCGGAGAGACCCTGGAGAGGCCGCCGGAAGGGCGCGCTCCGCCACCCCGCGCGGCCCCGGAAACGCGCGGTGCCCCGCCCCCGGAACGAACGTCCGGGAAGCGGGGCCACACCGCGGACCGGCCGAGGCCGGCCGAGGCCGGCTGAGACCGGCCGAGGTCAGCTGAGTCGCTCGATGACCATCGCCATGCCCTGGCCGCCGCCGACGCACATGGTCTCCACGCCGAACTGCTTGTCGTGCCACTGCAGGGAGTTGATCAGCGTGCCGGTGATGCGCGCGCCGGTCATGCCGAAGGGGTGACCGACCGCGATCGCGCCGCCGTTGACGTTCAGGCGGTCGAGGTCGATGCCCAGGTCCTGGTAGGAGGGGATCACCTGGGCGGCGAACGCCTCGTTGATCTCCCACAGGTCGACGTCCGAGACGGACATGCCGGCCCGCTTCAGCGCCTGGCGGGAGGCCTCGACCGGGCCGAGGCCCATGATCTCCGGGGAGAGGCCGGAGACGCCGGTGGAGACGATGCGGGCCAGCGGGGTCAGGCCGAGCTCGCGGGCCTTGGTGTCCGACATGATCACCAGGGCGGCGGCGCCGTCGTTGAGCGGGCAGCAGTTGGCCGCGGTGACCAGGCCGTCGGGGCGGAAGACCGGCTTGAGGCCCTGCACGCCCTCCAGGGTCACGCCGGCGCGCGGGCCGTCGTCCTGGGAGACGACGGTGCCGTCGGGCAGCGTCACCGGGGTGATCTCCCGCGCCCAGAAGCCGTCCTTGATGGCCTTCTCGGCGAGGTTCTGCGAGCGGACGCCGAACTCGTCCATCTCCTGGCGGCTGACGCCCTTGAGGCGGGCCAGGTTCTCGGCGGTCTGACCCATCGCGATGTAGGGGTCGGGGAGCAGACCGTCCTCGCGCGGGTCGTGCCAGGTGGTGCCCTCCTGCTGGGCGACCTCGGCGGTCCGCGCCTCGGCGTCCGCGAACAGCGGGTTGCGCGTGTCCGGGAGGCTGTCGGAGTTGCCCTTGACGAAGCGGGAGACCATCTCGACGCCCGCGGAGATGAAGACGTCGCCCTCGCCGGCCTTGATGGCGTGCAGGGCCATGCGGCTGGTCTGGAGGGAGGAGGAGCAGTACCGGGTGATGGTGCAGCCCGGCAGGAAGTCCATGCCCATCTCGACGGCCACGACGCGGCCGAGGTTGTTGCCCTGCTCGCCGCCGGGGAGGCCGACGCCGAGCATCAGGTCGTCGATGTCGCGCGGGTCCAGCTCGGGAACCTTGGCGAGGGCGGCCTGGATGATGGTGGACGCGATGTCGTCCGGGCGCAGGTCCTTGAGGGAGCCCTTGAAGGCGCGGCCGATGGGGGAACGGGCAGCTGAGACGATCACGGCTTCGGGCATCAGGGCTCCTGAGGCGTACGCGGCGGATTGGTCGGACTTCCTGGGAAGTTACCGGTCCGTACCCGCGCGGTCACCGCGATGGAGGTGTGACACCGGACGCATTTTTCTAAGCGCTTGCTTTTTTGGGCCCCGCCCGCACGCCGCCCGCGCCTCGAGGAGGCGATGCCGGACGCGAATCCCCGGGAGCCCGGACACCGCGCCCGGATCACCGGCAGTGGTGAACTCGCCCAGCCGGCGCGCACGTTCGACGTCACGCTGCCTGGAGGCCGACCGCGCGACGAGGCCCCGGACCCGGACCGGCTCGCCCCGCAGGTCGTCCGGGAACCCGCTTGTCCCGCACGGTGGCGGGCGACACTCTGGTCGCGTCGAGCTCCTCGGCGGACCGCAGCGACGCCGGGGCGCCGACCGGTGGACCGGGCGATCGGGGGACTACTCCATGGAGCGGGACGGCGCCGCGCCGAGCGACGCGGCGGTGGTGAGGGTGCTGAACGCGGACGGCAGACCGGAAGGGGCCGGCTTCCTCGGCGGCCACCGGGAGGTGATCACCTGCGCCCACGTGGTCGGCAGGGCGCTGGGCTCCTCCTCGCCCTCGCCGGCGGAGCCGCCGGCCGGACGATTATGGGTCGACTTCCCCCTGGCCCGGCCGGGCCTCCTGGCAGAGGTGCGTGTCGTGTCGTGGGTCCCGGTCCAGCCCGACGGGTCCGGTGACATCGCCGTCCTGCGGTTGCTCGCCGACCCCCCGGCCAGGGCGACGGTCGCCCGGCTGGTGGAGGACGTGGCCGGACCGGACCTGCGGGTGCGCACCTTCGGCTTTCCTCCCGCCTACGACGACGGCGCCTGGAGCGTCGGACGGCTGCGCGGGCGGACCGCGACCGGCTGGCTGCAGTACGACACGGATCCGGCCAGCGAGCATCGCGTGCGGACCGGCTTCTCCGGCGCCCCGGTATGGGACGTGGCCGGGGGCGGTGTGGTGGGCATGGTGGTCGCCGCGGACAGCAGGCCCGACGTTCGCACGGCCTACCTCATCCCCACCCGGACGCTGCGCGAGAGTTCGGCGGCCCTCGACGACACGGCGCTGCCCCCCTGCCCGTTCCGCGGTTTGGAGCCCTTCCAGGAGCGGGACGCCCGGCTGTTCCACGGCCGTGAGGAGCACGCTCGGCGCATCACGGGCCTGCTCGACCACGCGTCCGCCCTCAGCATGGTCGGCCCGTCCGGCTGCGGGAAGTCCTCCTTGCTGCACGCCGGAGTGCTGCCGGCCCTCCGGGACCGGCGGGACCGCGAGATCATCGCCCTCCGGCCGGGCGGGGTCGGCCGGAACCCGCTGGAGTCCCTGGCCCTGGCGCTGCTGCCGGCACTCGAACCCGACCTGACCGAGACCGCGCGTCTGCACGAACTGCCCGGGCTGACGGAACTGCTGCGCGCGGGCCGGATGCCCGAGATCGTCGAGCGGCTGCTGGCCCGCCGGGGCAGGGACCGGCTGCTGCTGGTGGTCGACCAGTTCGAGGAGGCGCTCACCGGCGCCGAGCCGAGCGAGCTGGACGCCCTGGCGGCAGCGCTCGGGCACGCCCTGGCCCCCGGCTCGGGGCTCCAGCTCGCCGTGACCCTGCGCGCCGACTTCCTCGTGTCCGTCCTCAGCCATCCGGGGCTCGCCCCGCTGTTCGGCGGTGACCGGCTGTTCACCGTGGGGGCGATGTCCGACGAGGAGCTGCGGGCGGCCGTCGAACGGCCGCTGGACCACACCGGCGTCCGCTACGAACCGGGGCTGGTGGACCGGATACTGAGGGACCTCGGAAGCGACCCGGGGCGGCTGCCGCTGCTGGAGTTCACCCTCACCAGGCTGTGGGAGCGCCAGCGGCGCGGGGTGATCGGACACGCCGCCTACGAGTCCCTGGGCCGCGTCGACGACGCGCTGGTCACCCACGCGGAGCAGATCTGGAGCGACGCCCTGACCGAGGAGGAGCGTGGGGCCGCCCGAGCCCTGCTCGTCCAGCTCGTCCACCCCGGTGACGAGCGGGCGGCCCCCACTCGGCGCACCCTCGCCCGCACCGAACTGCCCCCGCACCAGTGGCGGATCGCCCAGCGGCTGATGACCACCCGCCTCGTCGTGCCCGGCGAGGAGCGCCGCGGGGGCGACGGATCGTCCGAGGAGACCGTGGAACTGGCCCACGAGACCCTGCTGACGCACTGGACCCGGCTGCGCGAGTTCTTCGAGGCCGACCGCGGCTTCAGGCTGTGGCAGGAGGACCTGCGGCGGCGGATCGCCCGGTGGGACGCCGAAGGGCGCCGTGGCAGCCGGCTGCTCCGGGGCGCGGACCTGCGCGACGCCCGGCGCTGGCGGGAGCTCCACGCCGCCGAACTCCCCCCGGTGGAGCAGGAGTACGTGGAGGCGAGCGTCGGGGGCGCCCGCCGCCGTCACGTACGGATCGTCGCGCTGGGCCTGGTCCTCGGCCTCCTCGCGGGGGTCTTGGCACTGGAGGTCCGCGCGCGTGAGCGTGGGGCCGTGAAGGACACGGCGACCCAGGCGTCCCGGGTGCTGGTGCAGCAGTCACGCGACTCCGACCTCATGGCCGACCCCTCCGACACGGGCTCCGGGTACACGGCCCTGCTGCTGGCCCTGCGGGCGTACCGCACCCAGGACACCCGGCAGACCCGGGCGCGCCTGGGCGAGATGTACGCGCGGTACGGCTTCGCCGACGTCATCGTCCCGGTGTACGCCTCTCTGCGGACCCTGCTGACCGACCCGGTGGGGCTGTCGGGGGCATTCCCCACCGTCGACGCCGAGGGCCGGGTGATCGCCGCGTCGGCCGCCGACGGCGAGGTGGTGGTGCTGGACGGCGCGGGTGGCTCCGGGCCACGACGGCTGTCCGACGGCCACCACGCGGACGTGACGGCGGTCAGCCCCGACGGCTCCGCGGTGGCGATGGCGCGTGCGTCCCTGCCTGTCGGATCCACCGCCGTCCCCACCACGCCCTTGGACCCCGGCGGCCTGCCGGTGCGGTTGTACGACGTGCGGACCGGGCACGTGCGCGAGCTGGAACGTCCCGCGGAAGGGGACCCCTTCCCTGAGGAGGTGGGCATCCCGGCGGTGGACCTGCCCGGGCTGGAGCTGCCCGACCTCGGCGACCTGGCGGACCTGCCCGGCGGTGGCGGCCTCACCCTGCCGACGGAGTACGGACGGCTCGCCTTCTCCCCCGACGGCTCGGTGCTGATCGGGCAGACCGGGATGTTCGGCGAGGGCGGCCGGCTCGTCCTCTGGGACACGGCCGACGGGCACATCAGGAAGATCCTGCCCGGTCTGCCGAACGCGGTCGACGCGCTGTGGCTGGACGACGGCGGCGAACGCCTGATCACGCTCAGCAATCGCCTGTCGGACGGCGTCACGGGAACCACGAACCTGCTGGAGGTGTGGGACCTTACCGGGGCGGAGCCCCGGGGGCGGAAGGTGCTCACCCTGGAACAGACGATGAGGAAGTCGATCGCGCTCGACCTGAGCCCGGACCTCGAGCGGGTGGCCGTGGTCGAGTCCCTCGTCAAGGGCACGGACGTCGAGCAGACTCTGACGGTGTACGAGATGCCGGGCGGAGAAGTCCTGCGGCGGGAACGGTCCAGACATCAGCAGGTCGGCGCGGGCGTGACCGTGACCGACGGGGCCTCCCGGGTCCTGGTCTACTCCGCGGCCGCTCCCGTCGCCCCGGCGTCTCCCCGGTCGCCGGCGCCGGCCACCTCCGCGTCCGGCGCCTCTCCGCCCGGCTACGACCCCTTCGCGCTGTCCGAGGCGTGGTCGGTCGACCTCCTGGGCTCGGGCGAGAACCTGTCGGCGGTCCTGTACGGCCAGCGGGGGGTGCTCGCCCTCGTCGGACCCGGCAAGGGCGGCCCGATCGGCAGACTGCCCACCTCCGCCCCCGCGGCCGACGGGAGCGAGCAGGCGACAGCGGCGCCCTCGTCCGGCGAGGCGAAGCGGTGGATGGCGGACCTGTGCCGGGCCCTCGGCGACGAGAAGCTGCCTACGGCCGCCGCGGAGAAACTTCCCCCCGGTGCCTACCGGGGGGCGCTGTGCCCGAAGAAGGGATGAGGAGACATGGCCGAGACCCAGCTCATCTGGGTGCCGCTGGGCGGCGGCGCGGAGCCGGAGCGCGGCACGCGGGTGGTGGTGGAGGTCGAGCCGGCCACCTCCGGCATCGTGCGCGCCGCCCGGCCGGGGGAGATCGCCGGCACCGCCGCGCGCACCCTCGCCGACAGCTTCGACCAGGTACGCGACGCCGCCGCGGCGCTCCTCGACCGGCTGGTCACGCTCCCCACCGCGCCCAGCACGGTCGAGGTCGAACTCGGAGTGAAGATCAACGCCGAGGCGGGAGCGGTCATCGCCAAGACGGCGGCGGAAGGAAACTTCACGGTCCGGCTGACCTGGCGGCGCGCGGACGAGGGGGCGCCCACGCCGTAGGGCCTGACCGGCGGCGGTCCCACGCCGCGGAGTCCCCCGACTCCTGCGTGCCGCGCTTCCACGCCGCCGGCGCCGTTCCTTGTCGCAGGGGGTACAACGGCAACGGCAACGGCACCTGCAGCGAGACGCCTCGGATCCCTACGGTGCGGCTGGACGCCTCGGCCTCCGGGGCGCACAAGCAGGCACCCGGGCGCCTCTGCCGCCCACCTCCACGGACGCCGCCCGCGCGCCGACGGCAGAACGACGAAACGACGAAACGACCCCGCAGGGCCGTTTCGCCTGGTCATCATGGTGTCACTCAGTGTGCCCGGAACCGGACTCGAACCGGTACGCCCCCGAGGGGCAGCGAGGTTTAAGCTCGCCGTGTCTGCATTCCACCACCCGGGCCGGTCGCGGGGCGCACGCGAGGCCTGAGCCTAGCGGCGGGACCCCGTTCGAACAGCAGCACACCCGCGAAGTTGTCTTATTTTACGGGGCCCTGACGGACCGTCAGAACCGCTCGGATCCATGCGGCCCCGCCCTGAACCCTCCGGCCGGAGACCGAGGTCAACCGGAGATTGACGGGAATTCATCTCTGCCCGCCAGGGCGCCCTTCAGGCATGGGGGTCCGCGTGCCGGCCCCCGCCGGGCCTGTGGACGGCCTCGCGGCTGTCCACAGGCCCGTCACCCTCACAGGGTGCGGTCCTGGTCGGCTACAGGGCCGTGCAGGAGACGGAGCCGGTCGGCAGGTTGTTTCCGGAGGAGTTGGCGGTGAACCCGAAGGTCGTCGTGCCGTCCGCCGGTACCGATCCGTTGTGCGCCGCGTTGGTGACCGTCACCGCGGAGCCCGAGGTGGTCAGGTTGCCGTTCCAGAGGCTGGCGATGGACGTCCCGCTGGCGTTCGTCCAGTTGACGCGCCATCCCTTGAGGGCCGAGGTGCCGTGGTTCATCACCTGAACCTCACCCTGGAAGCCACCGCCCCAGGAGCTGATGACCTTGTACGACGCCATGCAGGAGCTGGGGCTCGGCGAGGTCGGCGGCTGGCTGGTGGGCGGCTGGCTCGTCGGCGGCTGGCTGGTGGGCGGCTGGCTCGGCGTGGTGCTGCCGCCGATGCCGGTGACGTTGCCGTTGCCGCCGTCGAAGACGACGTCGGAGCAGGAGAAGAAGTTCTCGTTGCTGTCCGAGCGCACCCACTGGACGAAGATCATCGCGTCACCGGAGCGACCCGAGGGCAGCGGGGTGTTCCAGGAGTAGTAACCGCCGTCGGCACCGGCCGAGCCCGTCTGGGGCGGGTTGGAGACGGTGTGGATCAGCGACAGGTCGGACCACTTCAGCTGCGAGGTGGGCGACCATCCCTGGCGGGTGATGTAGACCCGGAACTCACCCGGGTGCGCGGCCCAGTTGCTGTACTTGAACTGGAAGCTGGAACCCGAGGTCAGGTGCGTCTTGGGCCAGTCGTTGCGGGCCAGGTTGTAGCCCTTGAAGTCGTACGGGGAGCGGTCGCCGGCGCTGCAGATGGTGCCGTCGGGCACGTAGCCCTCGCCACGGCCGCCGGCGTTGGAGTCGAGGACCGCGAACCAGTTGTAGAGGGAGGAGGAACCGCTCTGGGCGAGGGCCGCCGCGCAGGCCGCGTTGGTCGGGGAGGCCGCGCCGGAGCCGGTGATCGCGTCCTTGTAGCAAAGGTAGGTCCGGGAACCCGGAGACATGGCGACGCCGTGGGCCTCGGCCGGGCCCTGGGCCAGCAGCACCAGGCCGAAACCGGAGAGCAGAGTCGCGAAAGCGGTGAGCAGGGAGGTCTTGCGCCTGATGCCGCGTAAGCGGCTGGTCAGTCTGATCACGGCAGGTGCCTTTCGCCGGTCATGCCGGTGTGCGCCGCCGGGTCGTCCACCCGACTGCAGTGCATGGGCATGACATAGAAACGTGGGGGTGGGAGCGCTCCCACTCCGGACCATAGGGCGACTGTGAACCTGCTGTAAACAGCCCGGGTCAACGAAACATCCCGAAACATCGGCACCGCCGGGCGCAGGCGTCCGAAAAGCAAACAATCGGCTGAAAAGCAACGCCGAAAAGCCCGAAGGGGCTGCCCGCACCACGGAAGGTGGGCAGCCCCTTCGGGCTCACGCAGGTGACCGGAAGGTCAGGCCTTGGCCTTCTCCTCGGCCTTGGCGGCGGCGACGCCGGCGGGCGCCGGGGCGGCCGCGGCGGCGGCCGGAGCGGGCTTGGCGGCCTCGTAGAACTCCTCGCGCGGGTGCTCCATGGCGCCCAGCGAGACGACCTCGCGCTTGGTCAGCGCACCGAGGGTCCAGTCCGCGAGGACGCGGATCTTGCGGTTGAAGGTCGGCATGGCCATGCCGTGGTAGCCACGGTGCATGTACCAGGCGAGACGGCCCTTGAGCTTGATCTTCATCTTGCCCATGACGATCATCGCCACGCCCTTGTGGAGGCCGAGGCCCGCCACGGCGCCCTTGTTGGCGTGCTTGTAGTCCTTCTGCGGGAAGCCGCGCAGCGCCGAGAGGACGTTGTCGCCGAGGACCTTGGCCTGACGCAGCGCGTGCTGCGCGTTCGGCGGGCACCAGGCGTTCGGGTTGCCGGCCGCGCGGCCGACCAGGTCCGGGACCTGGGCGTTGTCGCCCGCGGCCCAGACGTAGTCGGTGCCCTGGACCTGAAGGGTCGGGGCGCAGTCGGCGTGGCCGCGCGGGCCGAGCGCGATGCCGTAGCGGGACAGCACCGGGTTGGGCTTGACGCCGGCGGTCCACACGATGGTGCCCGCCTCGACCTCGAGGCCGTTCTTCAGGACCACGTGGCCGTCGACGCAGGAGTCCATGGAGGTGGACAGGTGCACCTCGACGCCGCGCGACTCCAGGTGCTGCTTGCCGTACTGGCCGAGCTTGGGGCCGACCTCGGGGAGGATCTTGTCCGCGGCGTCGACCAGCACGAAGCGCATGTCCTCACGGGACACGTTCTTGTAGTACTTGGCCGCGTCGCGGGCCATGTCCTCGACCTCGCCGATCGTCTCGGCGCCGGCGAAACCGCCGCCGATGAAGACGAAGGTGAGCGCCTTTCGGCGGATCTCCTCGTCGTTCGTCGAGTCGGCCTTGTCCAGCTGGGCCAGGACGTGGTTGCGCAGGCCGATGGCCTCCTCCACGCCCTTCATGCCGATGCCCTGCTCGGCCAGACCCGGGATCGGGAAGGTCCGCGAGACCGCGCCCAGCGCGACCACGAGGTAGTCGAAGGGGAGCTCGTAGGCCTCGCCGACGAGCGGGGCGACCGTGGCGACCTTGCGGTCCTGGTCGATGGTGGTGACGCGACCGGTCAGCACCTCGGCCTTGCGCAGCACGCGTCGCAGCGGGACGACGACGTGGCGCGGCGAGATGTTGCCGCCGGCGGCTTCGGGGAGGAAGGGCTGGTAGGTCATGTACGAGCGCGGGTCGACGACCGTGACGGTCGCCTCGCCGAAGCGCATCTTCTTCAGAATGCGTCGTGCCGCGTACAGGCCTACGTACCCACCGCCTACAACGAGGATCCTGGGACGCTCCGTGGTGCTCATGGCATCGAGTATCCACCTCTTCGGGGGGTGACCTTCGTGCGCCCCTTCACAAGCTTCTACCGGTGCTCTGTTACACTGCGCGGCTTACGTGACCCAGATCATTGCGCCGGAGGGGAACGGTGCGCGCCCGCCTCTCGTTGTCCATGGCCCGTGAGCTGCTCCTTGTCCATGTAAGGACGGCGTGAGGAACGCGAAACAGAAGGGCGTGCGTCCGGGCGCCCCGCACGGCGATCCCCTCGCACGGATGCACGGAACCACACGTTCCGCCCCCTGTCGGCCGTTCGTCGCGCCGCTTGTCGCCCTCCAGGGGACAATTCCTTGTGAAGAAGTTCACGAAGGTTCTTCGCGGAGGGACCGAGGAGGACCCGGACAGGACCCGCGCAGGTCCGGACGGCCCTGGACACACCGCGGCCCGGCGGTGCGCCGAGGCGCTCCGCCGGGCCGTGGTGAGGGACCGGGTCAGGACCGGGCGTCCGCCTTGCGGCGGCGGGAGACGACCACCGCGCCGGCGCCCAGCACCAGTGCGGAGGCGGCGGCCAGGGCCACCGGGGTCACCGTGGAGCCGGTCGCGGCCAGGTTGCCGGTGCCGCCCTGCGGGGCGGCGCCCGAGGTGGCGCTCGCGCTCGGGGCCGGGGTCGCCGTCGTGGTCGGGGTCGGGCTCGGCGAGGCGCCGTCGCTCGGGGTCGGGCTCGGGGTGCTGCCGGCGGGCAGGACGTCGATCCCGTAGTTCTTCATCGGGCCGAACAGACACGGCACGGAGCCCTTGACCGGGTCCGCGGCGAAGGACGCGTGGACGTGGCTCTTCGGGGTGTCCTTGTCGACGGTCAGGCGCATCTTGATCTTGGCGCGCTCGCCGGGCTTCAGGTCCTCGAAGACCACCGCGGGGCTGTCGGCGGGCTCCAGCTCCACCCAGCCGTCGCCGCTCTTCCACTCGACCTCGAGGTCGTCCTGGTCGGCGCCGGGGGTGTCGAGGACGATGAGCGTCAGCGGCTGGACGTCGACGGTGTGCTCGGTGCGGTTGGTGATCCGGAAGGTGAAGGGCACCCGGTCGCCCGCGACCATCTGCTCGGGCAGGCCGACCGCCCTCGACCTCAGCGCCTTGGCATCGGTGCACTTCTTGGCGTCGGCGAGCGCCTTCTCGGCGGCCTCCGCCTTCTCCTTGGCGGTCTTCTCGGCCTGCTTCGCGAGCTCGTAGGTGCGCAGGACCTCGACGCGGGCGTCGTCGAGCGCCGTGCCGGCCGCCTTCGCCTTCTCGTCCGCCTCGACGTGGGCCTGGCGGGCGTCCTCGAGGGCGAGCTCGGCGTCGGTCACCTCCTGCTCGGCGGCGGCCTTGCCCGCCTCGTCCGCCTCGGCGAGCGCGGTCCTGGCGTTCTCGACGCGCGTCACGGCGGCGTCGAGGGCGGCCTTGGCCTCGTCGGCGGCCTTCCTGGCCTCCTCGGCGGCGACGACCACGGCCGGCGGGTTGTCCTTGTCGTAGTCGAGGAGGGCCTCGACCTTGTCGTACGCCTCGATCCGGGCGCGGATGGCCTCGCCGTAGGCGGTGCGCGCCTCCTCGAGGGCCTTCTCCAGCTCCTGGACGGTGGTCCCGGCCTGGGCGGCCACCGGCGCCGACGTCTCCGCGAAGGCCGGCGAGGCGGCGAACAGGGCGACGGGCGCGGTCACGGCGAGAGCGGCGGCCACTGCCAGGTAACGGCGTTTCTGCACGGACATGCCTCCTGGGGCGAGATGCGCGGGTGTGGCGAAGAACGGTGGGACCACCGCCGGGCCCTCCCCGGGCCGCCGTGCGCGACACGCGGACGGTGATCAACCCGCTGGATTTTACGAGGGGTTGACGGAATCCGCCCTGGTCTTTCGCCTGGCCCGCCGCAGGCCGCCCGACCGGCGCCGGGGACAAAGAGGTGCGGACCGGGAGGGTTGCCCTCCCGGTCCGCACCGGTTGTGTGACTCATGTCATGCGCAGCGCGGGGCCGTGGCCCGAGCGGTCGCTCAGGCGATGCTCCAGGCGATGCCGTCGAGGATGTCGTGCTCGCTGACCACGACCTCCTCGGCGCCGATCCGCTCCATGATCGCCTGCAGCACCAGGGCGCCGGAGCCGATCACGTCGACCCGGCCGGGGTGCAGCGAGGGAATCCGGGAGCGCTCGGCGTGCGTGGAGCCCAGCAGCTCCCCGGTGATCTCGCGGACCCGCTCGTAGGGGACGCGGGAGTGGTGGATGGCGGCGGAGTCGTACTCCGGCAGGTCCTGGGCGATCGCCGAGACGCTGGTGACCGAGCCGGCCAGACCCACCAGGGTCCGGGCCTCGCGCAGCGGGACGGTCTGCTCCGCGAGGTCCAGGGCGGCCTCCACGTCGGCGCGTACGGCCGCGATCCGCTCGTCCGTCGCGGGGTCCACCACCGTGCCGTCCTCGACCAGGTGGCGCTCGGTCATCCGCACGCAGCCGATGTCCACCGAGCGCGCGGCGCGCACCCGGTCGTCGCCGACGACGAACTCGGTGGAGCCGCCGCCGATGTCCACGACCAGGAAGGGCTTGGCCAGGTCGGTGCGGCCCGCGAGTTCGCGGGTGGCGCCGGTGAACGAGAACTCGGCCTCCTGCTCACCGGTGATCACCTCGGGCTCGACGCCCAGGACGGCGAGGACGCCGGCCACGAACTCGTCGCGGTTCTCGGCGTCCCGGGAGGCGGAGGTGGCGACGAAGCGGATCCGCTCGGCGCCGTGCTCCTCGATGACGGCGGCGTACTCGCGGCAGGCGGCGAAGGTGCGCTCCAGCGCCTCGGGGGCGAGCCGGCCGGTGCGGTCCACGCCCTGGCCGAGCCGCACGATCGTCATCCGGCGGTCGAGCTCGGTCAGCTCGCCGGTCACCGGGTCGGCGTCGGCGACCAGCAGACGGATGGAGTTGGTTCCGCAGTCGACGGCGGCGACCCGGGTCACTGCGCCTCCCCCTCCTCCGGCGCGGCGCAGCCCTGCGGCGTCACGCAGGGGCCCTTGCGCCACCACTCGGGCAGCAGGGCGATGGCCTCGTCGCCCAGCGGGTTGACGCCCGGACCGGCCACCAGGGAGTGCGCGACCAGGACGTGCAGGCACTTGACCCGGTCGGGCATGCCGCCCGCGCTGGGGAAGCCCTGGAGCACCTCGATCTCGTCGCGGCGCCGGATGTAGTCCTCGTGGGCGGCGCGGTAGGCGGCGGCGAGCTCCGGGTCGGACGCGAGGCGCTCGGTCATCTCCTTCATCACGCCGTCCGCCTCCAGCGTGCCGATCGCGGAGGCGGCGCGCGGGCAGGTCAGGTAGTACGTGGTCGGGAAGGGCGTGCCGTCCGGCAGTCGCGGCGCGGTCTCCACGACGTCCGGCTGCCCGCAGGGGCAGCGGTGCGCGATGGCGCGCAGCCCGCGCGGGGGACGGCCCAGCTGGAGCTGGAACGCCTCGACGTCCGCGTCGGTGGGCTCGGTGCGCTCGGTGGGCGGCGGGGGCGTTTCCATGCCTGGGGTTCTGCTCTCTCGCTCTGATGGTGGGGCGGTCGGTCGTCAGCGGGCGTCCGCGCGGTCGGTCGTCAGCGGGCGGCGTCCGCGCGGCCGGCGGCCCGGGCCGTCCCGTCCGCCGTGTCCGCCTCGTCGACGTCTTCCCACAGGATGTCGTACCAGGGGCGGTCCGCGGTGGGCCGCCCGGCGTCCTGCCGCGGCGCCGAGGCGGCGCCGCGCACGGTGAACCCGGTCTCGCCCGGCCGCAGCTGGTGCAGCCGCTCGCGGATCCGCTGCTCGGCGTAGGCGTCGTCCTTCCAGCGCGCCTTGAGGTCGCGCAGGTCCTCCACCCGCTCGCGGGCGGCGTCGCGCTCCTCCTCCAGCTTCGCGATCTCGGCGCGCTGGGAGACGTACTGCCGGGTCGGGTAGGCCAGGGCGACGATCAGGGTGCACAGCACCAGGGCGAGCAGCGCGGCCCGGCCGGTCAGCCGGGAGCGGCGGGCCTGGCGGCGGGTCTGGGAGCGGTAGACGCGGGCGGCGGTCTGCTCACCGAGCAGCCGCAGCCGGGTGGTCGTGGAGAACCGGTCCCGGTTCTGCGCCATCTTCTCCGCGCCTCCCCGTCGGCGTGCCGTGTGCCTGCCTGCGTGCCTGCTGTGCGTACGTGCCTCTGCGCCTGCGCCTGCTGTGCCGCGTGAGCGTCCTGGCGGCCGTCCCGCGTCTTCTTCCCCGCACACGGTACGTGACGCCGGGGCGCGGCCGCGCGCAGCGGGGCAGGCAGCGGGCCCGCGGGACACGGACAAGGGTGTGCCCCCGGAGCCGGAGCTCCGGGGGCACGGTCGGGCGTCGCGGCCCGGGGGCCGGGGTGTCAGCCCTTGAAGCGCGGGAAGGCGCTGCGGCCGGCGTACACCGCGGCGTCGTCGAGGATCTCCTCGATGCGCAGCAGCTGGTTGTACTTGGCGACGCGCTCGGAGCGGGCCGGGGCGCCGGTCTTGATCTGGCCGCAGTTGGTGGCGACGGCGAGGTCGGCGATGGTGACGTCCTCGGTCTCGCCGGAGCGGTGGGACATCATGCACTTGAAGCCGTTGCGCTGGGCCAGCTCGACGGCGTCCAGGGTCTCGGTCAGCGAGCCGATCTGGTTGACCTTCACCAGCAGGGCGTTGGCGGCGCCCTCCTCGATGCCGCGGCCCAGGCGCTCCGGGTTGGTGACGAAGAGGTCGTCGCCGACGAGCTGGACCTTGTCGCCCAGCTTGTCGGTGATGGTCTTCCAGCCGTCCCAGTCGTCCTCGAACAGCGGGTCCTCGATGGAGACGAGCGGGTAGGCCGCGACGAGCTCCTCGTAGTACTCCGTCATCTCGGCGGCGGAGCGCTCCTTGCCCTCGAAGAGGTACTTGCCGTCCTTGTAGAACTCGGAGGCGGCGACGTCGAGGGCGAGGGCGATCTGCTGGCCGGGGGTGTAGCCGGCCTCCTTGATCGCCTCGAGGATCAGGTCCAGCGCCTCGCGGTTGGAGCCGAGGTTGGGGGCGAAGCCGCCCTCGTCGCCGAGGCCGGTGGCCAGGCCCTTGGTCTTCAGCACCTTCTTGAGGGTGTGGTAGACCTCGGTGCCCCAGCGCAGGGCCTCGGAGAAGGACTCGGCGCCGATCGGCGCGATCATGAACTCCTGGATGTCCACGTTGGAGTCGGCGTGCGAGCCGCCGTTCAGGATGTTCATCATCGGCACCGGCAGCAGGTGCGCGTTGGGGCCGCCCAGGTAGCGGAAGAGCGGCAGGTCGCTGGCCTCGGAGGCGGCGTGGGCCACGGCGAGGGAGACGCCGAGGATGGCGTTGGCGCCGAGGGAGCCCTTGTTGTCGGTGGCGTCCAGGTCGAACATCGCCTGGTCGATCAGGCGCTGCTCGGTGGCGTCGTAGCCGACGAGCTCCGGGCCGATCTGCTCGATGACGGCGAGGACGGCCTTCTCCACGCCCTTGCCGAGGTAGCGGTTCTTGTCACCGTCGCGAAGCTCAATGGCCTCGAAGGCGCCGGTGGAGGCGCCGGACGGAACAGCGGCACGGCCGGTGCTGCCGTCGTCGAGGCCGACCTCGACCTCGACCGTGGGGTTGCCTCGGGAGTCCAGGATTTCCCGGGCTACGACGACGTCGATGGACGGCACGAGCATCTCCTTCTGGGATGTGACGCGAGTGGCGCCGGACCACCTGGTCCGGCACGGGGTGCACAGCCTCCGTGGCTCTGCGAGACCGAGCCTAACCGGCCGGACGGGATCGGCCAGCCGGTCGCCCCCTCTACGGAGGGGTAACAGGAGATTAATTGTTCCGACCCGAAACAAAAAGTGGGCGGACGTATTGCGTGCAAATGCCCCGCCCCCGTGCGCGGATCACGCAACACGGGGGCGGGGCTGTCACGGGGGCGGGCGGCCGGCTCGGGTGGAGCCCGCCGCCCGGCGGGTCAGCTCAGGTGGAGCATCTGGCCCGGGTAGATCAGCTGCGGGTTCTGGACGACGTCCTTGTTCAGCTTGTACAGCTTCTTCCAGCCGCCCTTGGTGTGGTGCTTCTCGGCGATCCGGCTGAGCGAGTCGCCCTTGCGGACCTTGTACTCGCCGTCACCCTTCAGCACCTTCTTGCCGGTGGGCGTCGTGACCTTCTCGGCCTTCTTCGGCTTCTCGGCCTTGGCGGGCTGGGCAGGCTTCTCGGCCTTCGGCGCGGGGGCCGGGGCGGCCTCCTGCTGCGGGGCCTGCTCCTGGGCGGGGGCCTCGGCGGCGCCGCCCTGGTACGGGGAGCTGGACAGGCCGACGCCGCAGTGCGGCCAGGCGCCCGGACCCTGCTCGGCGAGGACCTTCTCGGCTATCTCGATCTGCTGGGCCTTGGTGGCCTGGTTGGCCTGGGCGGCGTACTGGGTGCCGCCGAAGCCGGCCCAGGTCTGGTTGGTGAACTGCAGACCGCCGTAGAACCCGTTGCCGGTGTTGATGGACCAGTCGCCGCCCGACTCGCACTGGGCGACGGCGTCCCACTCGGACTCGGTGGCGGCCGAGGCGGTGCCCGCGGTGATCAGCGGGGCGGCCACGACGGCGCCGGTGAGACCGGCGACGGCGATGGCGCGCTTGGCCTTGGAGGGGCGACGGTGCTTGCCCTGGCAGGAAAACGACATGGAGGTATCCCCTCACCGACGCCTGCGAGGTGAGCTGTCGGGTTCGGGCTATGAGGGTCGCCCGGCCGCGCACCTCCCGGTGCACGGCTTCACCCCTAGCCGGTCCGGCGATCTCGCTGCCGGACACGGCGCTTACCTGGTTCCCCCGCTCCTGCCTACGGCGCATGACGCGACGACATGTCCCGTACGGCCGTTGGCAGGATTAGGCGTGACGGCCGCCGGGGCCCGCTGGAGCGAGCGGTTCGACGTTAGCCACGCCCAGGCCGGGATTTCAAAGACGATCAGGGCTTCTGAGACCCATCTCTCACTTCTCCGGAATCAGACATTCCAGGACGAAAGGGTGGGTAACTCCCCCGATTTTGCCCGGCTTTCACCCTGCCTGATCGTCTCGTCCCCTGCCGTCCCCGGCCCGGCTCAGGCGGGGAGGGACAGCTTCGTGCCCGCCACCAGACGGTCCGGGTCGTCCCCGATCAGGTCCTTGTTGGCCTCGTACAGGGCGCGCCAGCCGCCCTGTACGTCCTGCGACTTGGCGATGGAGACGAGGCTCTCGCCGGCCCTCACGGTGTAGGTGCCCGCGGGGGCCGCGTGGCGGCCCGAGGAGCCGCTCGTGCTCTGCGTGCTCTCCTCGGCGCTGGTGCCGCGGTGGCGGCCGGAGCCGGAGGAGGCCTCGGAGTCCTCCTGGGTGGCGGCGTCGTCGCCGAAGAGCGGGGTGTCGTCCCCGAACAGCGGGTCGCCCTCGCCGTCGAACAGCGGGGCGTCCTCGTCGGACGAGCCGGTGTCGCCGGTCTCCTCCTGGTCCGCGTCGCCCTTGCCCTCGCCGGTGCCGTTGCCGGTGTCGCCGTGGTCGCCGGACTGGCCGCCGCCGTGCTCGCCCGCGTCGCCGCCGCCGACCTCGGGCAGGTCCGGGACGACGGGGGCGCCGGTGCCGGTGTCGACCAGGCCCAGGTCCTCGCCGAGGTCCAGTCCCTCGTCCTGCCCGGCCTCCTGGCCGAGGTCCAGGGACCCGCCGTCCGCCGGCGCGTAGTCGGCGCCCGGGAAGAGGCCGTGACCCGCGCCCCGGAGCATCCCCTGGTCGGCGTCGCCGGCCGCCTCGGCCGAGCCGGAGCCGCGCGCCTCGTCCGCGCGCCCGGCGCCGGAACCGCCGGTGCGGTCGCCGCCGGCGGACCCCCAGCCGGAGGCCGAGCCGTCGAAGGAGCCGGAGTCCGTCACGTCGCCGGTGCGCAGCGCGTCCACGCCGGTGTCCACCTGGGCGGCGGGGGCGTTCTCGCGCAGACCGTTCATCGCGCCACAGGCGAGCCACGGGGTCGCGCCCTGCTCGGCGAGGATGCGCTCGGCCACGGCGATCTGCTGCGAACGGCTCGCCTCGGCCGGGTTGGAGGCGTACGACAGGCCGCCGTTGCCCTCCCACTGGTCCTGGGTGAGCTGGAGACCGCCGAAGAACCCGTTGTCGGTGTCGGCGCTCCAGGCACCTCCGCTCTCACACTCGGCGACCCGGTCCCAGGTCGCCCCGTCGGCCGCGCTCGCGCCGGTGGCCGCGAAGAGCGGCAGGGCGAGGGCGGACCCGGTCACGCCGGCTGCGACGACGACCGCCGGCGCCTGACGGGGGCGGCGGTGACGACCGTTTCCGGAGAGCATGCGGATGCCTTTCGTCGACTGCTGTGGGCGCGCGACCACGTCCGGCACCGCGCCGGCGGGGTCGTCACGTCTGTGCGGGAACGTAGCCGGTGATCATCGTTCGTCACAACTCGATGTCGCACAGAACACACGAACATCACAGAACTGTCGAACTATTGCTTCCACTTGGTCCCGGCTCGGGAGTGAACTCGACCGGAAGAGTCCGCAGGCCACGCATGATGAGACCGCCGCGCCAGCGCAACTCCTCGGGCGCAGCGCCGAGTTGGAGGTCAGGCAGACGGGTGAGCAAGGTCGCGAGCGCGGCGCGGCCCTCGAGCCGGGCGAGCGGGGCGCCCAGGCAGTAGTGGATGCCGTGCCCGTACCCCAGGTGCTGGTTGTCGCGGCGGGACAGGTCCAGGGTGTCCGGCTCGGCGAACCGCTCGGGGTCCCGGTCCGCCGCGGCCAGCACCACCAGGACCGGATCGCCGGCCGCGATCCGCTGCCCGCCGAGAGTCAGCTCCTCGGTCGCGAACCGCCAGGTCGCCAGCTCCACGGGGCCGTCGAAGCGCAGCAGTTCCTCGACGCCGGTCTCCAGGAGGGACTCGTCCCCCGCGGCCAGCGAGCGCTGGAGCCGCTCGCGTTCGGCGGGGTGGGTGAGCAGCGCGTAGGCGCCGTTGCCGATCAGGTTGACCGTCGTCTCGAAGCCGGCGAACAGCAGGATGAACGCCATCGCGGCGGCCTCGTTCTCGGTGAGGTGCTCCCCCTCGTCCGAGGCGCGGATCAGACCGGAGATCAGGTCCTCGCCGGGCGCCGGCTGCGCGGGCAGGGCGGCGCGCTTGCGGTGGATCAGCTCGGCGAGGTAGCCGCGCATCTTCTTCACCGAGCGCGCCACGCCGCCGCGCGGGCCGCCCCCGTGGCGGATCATCATGCCCGCCCAGTCCCGGAAGTCGTCCTGGTCCTCGCGCGGGACGCCGAGCAGGTCGCAGATGGCGTAGATGGGGAGCGGGAACGCGAAGTCGTGGATCAGGTCCGCGCTGCCGCGCGCGGCGAAGCCGTCGATCAGGGTGTCGGTGAGCTCCTGCACGCGGGGCGCGAACTCCGCGACCCGGCGCGGGGTGAACGCCTTGGCGACCAGGCGGCGCAGCCGGGTGTGGTCCGGCGGGTCGATGTTCAGCAGATGCGTCATCAGGTCCGCCTTGCGCTCGCCCGGGATGCCGGTCCGGTTCCGGGCGTGCGCGGGCTCGTCGTGGTGCGCGGGGTTCTTCGACAGCCGCGGGTCGGCGAGGGTCTGCCGGGCGTCGGCGTACCGGGTCACCAGCCAGGCCTCCACCCCGCTGGGGAGCCGCGTGCGGTGCACGGGGGCGTGCTCACGGAGCCAGGCGTAGGCGGGGTAGGGGTCGGTCGCGAACTCCCAGGTGAAGAGTTCCGGGGCGGGCGGGGTCCGCGGGGCGTGCGGCGTCTGCGGGGCGTGCGGGGTCTGCGGGGTGGAGGGCGTCTGGTGCGGCTCGTTCACCCCACGACGGTACGCGGCGGGGCCCCCTCCCCCGCACGGGACCTGCGCTCCCCGTCCCACCGGCTCACGCCGGGTCCGGCCGACCGGGGCCGGCGACCCCGCGGGCGGTCGTGCCGCCTCCGCGGTGCTCCCGCCGCGGCGGCATGACGGCCCAGGGCGGGGCCCGGTGGGTCAGAGGCCCGCGGCAGCCGCCGCCTCGGCGGTGCGGATGGCGTCGCGGTAGGCGCGGGCGGCCGCGCGGAGGGCCGACTCGGGGTCGACGCCCGCCTCCTCGGCGCGCACGGCGAGGGTCAGGAGTTCGTAGCCGACGCCCTCACCCGCCGGGAGGGCCGCGTCGAGCCCCGCCTTGCGGGCCCGCGACGCCAGCTTCGCGGTGAGCGCCAGCGCCGGCTGCCCGATCGGCACGCCCTCGGTGACCGAGGACCGCTGCTTCTCGACCGCCTTGGTCCGCAGCCAGTGCTCCTCGACCTCCTCCGGCGTCGCCGCGGACTCCTCGCCGAAGACGTGCGGATGCCGGTGGATCAGCTTGGCGACCAGCCCGCCCGCCACGTCGTCCACGGAGAACGGTTCCTCGTCGTCCTCCTCGGCCATCCGGGCGTGGAAGACGACCTGAAGCAGCACGTCCCCCAGCTCCTCGCGCAGCTCCTCACGGTTGCCCGTCTCGATCGCCTCGACCAGCTCGTACGCCTCCTCCAGCGCGTACTTGGCGAGGCTCTCGTGGGTCTGCCGGGAGGTCCACGGGCAGTCGGTGCGAACCCGGTCCATCACCGCGACCAGGTCAAGGAGCCGCGCGCCGGGCAGGTCGTAGGAGGCGGGGAGCAGCTCCAGGTCGGGCATGTGGACGCGGCCGGAGCCGGCCAGCCGGGCCAGGCCGTCGGTCAGCGCGGGCTCGCCCTCGCCGCCGGCGACCACCACCACGGTGCGCCCGCCGGCCGCCGCGTCGACCAGGTCGCGGGCGGAGGGCGATGCCTCCTCCACCGTCACCCCTGCCTCCCGCAGGTAGGGCAGCTGCGGGTGCGCGCCGTCCGCGCAGAGCACCCGGTCCGCCTCGCGCAGGACGCTCCAGGCGGGCCAGGACAGCAGACCGGGGGCGACCCGGTGGCTGGTGGTGAGCAGGACGACGCGGCCGGGGGCGTCGGGGGAGGCGTTGGCGTTCACCCTTCGAACGTAACGCAGCGGTGCGCCGCCTCCCGCCCCCGGCCCCGCGGCTCAGGCCTCGACGTCCCGCACCCAGGGGGTCTTGAGGTCCGCCCGCGCGCTCTTCTCCGCGTCCCAGGTGCCGTAGCGCGGGTTGAGCTCGACGCCGAGGTCCTTGGAGGCGTCGGCGAGCGCCTTGGTGAAGACGGGGCTGTCGGTCTCGGTGCCGAGCCGCTGCGCCAGCTCGCCCGCCGCGACCTGCAGGCGCAGGTTCTCCTCCAGCCGCTCGGGGGCGACGCCGTACTGCTGGAGCCAGGTGTTCCGCAGTCCCTTCTCCCCGCCGAGCTGCCGCTCCAGGTTGGTCCGCAGGTCCTGGACCTTCCTGGGCGTGACGGTGACGCCCGCCTCCTCGGCGGCGTGGTGCAGCACCCGGTCGATCACCATGGACTGCACGGTGAACCGGGCCAGGGAGCCGGACTGGGAGACGACCTGCCGGTACTGCTCGTCGTCGGGGACCACGGCGCGCTGTGCGTCGCGCACCTCGCGGACCCGCTCCTCGACCTGGGCCTGGGTGATCCGCTCCCCGCCCACCACGGCCGCGGCGCCCGGGTGCGCCTCGGTTCCGCAGGCGGTGAGCAGTGGCGCCGCGAAGGCGGCGGTGAGGAGGAGCGCGGTACGGCGACGGCGGCGTTGCAAGGAAACCTCCCGTTGGAGTTTGTGCTTTGGTGCACAAAGTCTTGCGGTGATCGATGGTAGGCAGCGCCGGGGCTGTGAACCAGCCCCTGGCGCCAACGTCGTGCCAACGATCGGGAAGTCCCGCCGCAACGTTGCCCGTGACATCGCCCCGCGGCGTCGCCCGACCCCGCGGGGTCGGCCGTGGGTCGGCCGTGGATCGGCCGTGGCGTGTCCACGGCGTGTCCACGGCGTCGGCCTGGGGTCAGCCGCCCATCTGGCCGAGCCACTGGAGGGTGCGGCGGAGGTCGCCGACCAGGGGGTGGGCGGGGCCGTGCAGGCGTTCCACGTCCAGGGCCAGGCGGGCCAGGGTGTCGTGGGCTGCCTGGCGGTCGCCGAGGGCGAGCAGCAGGTGGCCGATGCGGCGGCGCAGGTCGTGGGCGCGGGCCGGGTCGCCGCCGGCGTACGGGTTCTCGTAGGCGGGCAGCAGCGCGCGGTACTCGGCGAGCGCGGCGGTGGCCTCGCCGAGCTGCTCCAGGCACAGCGCGGCGTCGAACCGGAACCCGAGCGCCTGCCGGTCGTCGTGCCCGGCCTCGGCGGCGCGTTCCTCGGCGAGACGGCGCAGTTCGGGCAGGGCGCGGCGGTACTGGCCGTCGTCCATCAGGGTGGCGGCGTACAGCTTGCGCAGGGTGCGCACCACCGGGGAGCGCTCGCCGTGCTGGTGGGCGGCGTCCGGGAGGATCGCGCCGAGGAGGTCCACGGCCTGGGTGATCCGCCCGTCGCCGAGCAGCCGCTTGACCTCGTCCACGGCGTCGGCCACGGCCGGCTTGCCCGCCCTGGAGGCCGCCGGGTCGGCGGCGGGCGGCGGGGTGACGGGCCGCGGGGCGGGCGTGCGGGCTCGGTCGGGCCAGGGCGCGTGCGGGCGCAGGAAGGGCCGGGTGGGGTCCAGGGGCGCGCCGCTGGGCAGTCCCCGCTCGGGGAGCAGCGGCAGCAGCGCCTCGTAGACCTCCTGGGCGGAGGACGGCCGGTTCTGCGGATCCTTCTCCAGCAGCCGCAGCACCAGGCGCTCCAGCGGCTCGGGGACCTCGGCGCGCAGCCGGCGCAGCGGCAGCGGCGGGTCGTAGAGGTGCCGGTGCAGGACGCCGAGCGCGGTGGTCCCGGCGAACGGGACCTCGCCGGAGAGGAGTTCGTGCAGCACCACGCCGAGCGCGTACAGGTCGGTGTAGGGGCCGACGGCGCCGCCCATGGCCTGCTCGGGCGCCATGTAGGCGGGTGAGCCGATGGGCGAGCCGGTGTGGGTGAGCCGGGTGGTGTCGGAGTCCATCACGGAGGCCACGCCGAGGTCCAGCACGGTCACCGTGCCGTCCTGCTTGACCATGACGTTCCGCGGCTTGAGGTCGCGGTGGACGATCGGCACCGCGTGCACCGCGCTGAGGACCGCGCACAGCTGGGCGGCGACGGCGGTCGCCCAGGGCCAGGGGTACGGGTCGTGCTCGGCGAGGTGGTCGGCGAGGTCCGCGCCGTCGACGTACTGCATGACCAGGAACAGGTCGTCCTGCTCGCTGCCCGCGTCGTGGACGGTGACCAGGCCGGGGTGGTCGACCTGGGCGGTGACCCGGCACTCTCGCAGGAAGCGGCGGCGCAGTTCCTCCGCCTCCGCCCCGGCGACGCGGTCGGGACGCAGCAGCTTGACGGCGACGCGCCGGTCGAGGCGGCGGTCGTAGGCGGTCCACACCTGGCCCATGCCGCCCTGGCCTATGAGCGTGGACAGTTCGTAACGTCCGGCGACCACACGGCCGGTGGTGGTGGTCACCTGGCGTCCTCCGGGCCGCCGTCCTGCTTGCGCAGCAGTTCACTGAGCTCGTCGAGCTCGGCGCGCACCTGGTCGATGCGGCCGCCGGGCGCGGGGGTGGTGGGCGGCGGAGGCGTGTGCGCGGGCGCGGGCGTGTGGGTCGCGGCCGGGGTGTGGTTCGGCGTCGACGTGTGGTGCGGGGTGGAGGTGTGGTTCGGGGTGGGCGCGTGGCCGCCGCCGGACCAGGTGCCGGGCTGCCCCTGCTGCTGCGGGACCACGGGGTAGCCGTAGGGGCCGGTGTTCTGCGGGTAGCCGTACGCCCCGGCGGGACCGTGCCCGTGCCCGGCGCGCGCGGCGTCCGCGAGCCGGCGCCGCTCGTCGAAGTGCCGGATGTCGACGGCCAGGTAGTAGGAGACGACGGCGAGCAGCGTGACCAGCAGCAGCAGTACGCCGACCGTCTCGGCGGGGGTGTCGACCTCGTCGTCCGGCTCCGACAGCAGCAGCGCCATGGAGACCACCAGCAGGACGAAGGAGAGGCCGCAGAGCACCCAGTCGAGGGTCTTGCGGGTGACGATCGCCAGTCGCATCATCGGCACCCACATCAGGAAGCCGATGCTGCCGATCGCGATCGCCACGAAGAGGATCCGCAGGAACACCAGCAGTCCGGTGGGCGGCGGCGGCGTGACCGGGTGGTGATGGCCCTGGCCCTGCATGGCATCTCCTGTGTTGTATCGACGGCTTCGAGCAGGGTACTGGCCGGTTCGCGCGCCCGGCCCCGGAGTACGGGATCCGTTTCCGGATCGCAGCCGGGGGCGGTGCGCGGGCGCGGCCGAGGGTGCGTCCCGGGGGTGAAGGGGCGTCAGAGGGGAGGGAGCACGCCGTCGGTCAGGGCGTCGCGGGAGCCGCGGACGAGGCGCGTGCCGAGGGCGGCGGCCCGGCGCAGCGCCGCCTCGAAATCGTCGAGGGCGCGGAAACGGTCGCCGTGGCGGCGCTGGTCCTCCAGCGGCAGCCTCGGCACCCGCAGGCGGCGCACGTCGAGGCGGGTCGCGGTGGAGGCGAAGCTGCTGGCCCGGCGCTGGTTCGCGGTGCCCCGCAGGAACCCCGCCAGGAACCAGGGGTCCAGGGTGTCCGGGTCGGGCCGCAACAGGACCAGGTTGCGGCCGAGGACCGCGCCCGCCGCCTCGTCGCCCACCACACGGGCCACCGCCTCTCCCCCGGTCACCGGAAGCACGACGTCCCCGGACCGGGTGACCACGGGCTCGTCCTCCCCCGCCCCGTCCTCGGGCAGCGTGCCGGAGGGAGCCGCACCCGTGACGACGTCGTGGTCGGTCAGGACCCGCGCGCCTCTCCTTCCGCCCGCCCCGCCCAGCACGAGGGTGAGGGCCCCGCCGCGGAGGAGGTCCCCGACGGTGGTGACCGGACCGGAGCCACGGGCGCCGGCGGCCGCTTCCTCCACGGGCGGCGGGAGGGGTGCGAGCGCGGCGACGGCCCGCAGCGTCACGTCCAGACGTTCCCGGACCGCCGCCAGCCGCTCGGGGCCGTCGCGGGTGACGGGCGGGGGAAGGTGCCGGGCCGGGGTCAGGTCGACCTCGTCGTCCAGCAGGTCGCCCACCGGGACCGCCCGGGCGACACCGGGCCGCTCGTCCAGCGTTCCGGTGCGGTCGAAGGCCCGCCAGAGGGCCAGCGCCGCTTCCCGCACGTGCCCGCAGTCCCGTCCCGGCCGGGAGACGGCACCGGACACCGGGGGGCCCGTCGCCGGGATGCCGGGCCTCGTGGCGTCGGACGTCGAGGTGCCGGACGTCGGGGTGCCGGGCCTCGTGGCAGCGGACGTCGAGGCACCGGGCCGCGTGGCGTCGGACGTCGAGGTGCCGGACGTCGAGGCATCGGGCCGCGTGGCACCGGGTGTGGCGGTGGACCTTGTGGCAGCGGATCTCGTGGCGTCCGCCGCGCGCGCCTCGGAGGCGAGGGCGGGGGCGAGGGCGAGGGCGGTGTCGGCCATCAGCACCTGCGCCGGGACGGGGCCGCGGCCCGGGCGGCGCAGTATCCACAGGTGGAGGGGGAGCCCGTGCGGAGGCGCGCTCCCGGCGGGCAGCGCGATGACCGCGCGCAGCGCGCCCCGGCGCAGCAGGTCGGCGCGGATCCGACGGCCGGAGCGGCGCGAGGCGGCGGCCGGCGGCATCAGCAGCACGGCGGTCCCGCCCTCGCGCAGACGGGCCAGCGCGTGCTGTACCCAGGCCAGCTCCGACTCGGTGCGTGCCGGGAAGCCGTACCGCCAGCGGGGGTCGTGTGCGAGGTCCTCGTGGCCCCAGTTGCGCTCGTTGAACGGCGGATGGCACAGCACGACGTCGGCCCGCAGCAAGGGGGCGGCATCGGCGCGCAGGGTGTCCGCGGTGGTGACGCGCACCGGGCCCGGAGTGTGCAGGGCGAGACGCAGGGCGGCGAGCGTGGCGAGGACGGGGACGCTGTCCTGACCGTGCAGCACATGACCCGGATGGGTCCGGGCGGCGGCGCGCAGCAGGGCGCCGGTGCCGCAGGCGGGATCGAGGACGATCCGGGGTGAGCCGGGGCGGTCCGGTCCGTGCGTTCCCGCCAGGTCGGCCATCAGCCCGGCCAGGCCCGGCGGGGTGAGCGCGTGCCGGCGGGGGTCCGTGTACCGGTCGAGAAGGAACTCGTAGGTCCGGCGCGGGCCGCTCCCCTCGGCCAGTTCGGCGACACCGCGCAACAGCGGCGCGCAGGAGACCAGTTCGGGGGCGTCGGCCGCCACGGGGGCGGCAGGACCGAGGCGCGGGGCGAGGACGTCCGCGAGGTCCGCCGGCAGGAGGGCGGCGAGCCGCTCGTCGGAACCGGCGGCTATCTCCAGCCAACGCGTGGGCCGCTCGTGCACCAGGAGCAGGACGCAGCCCGCATGCACCAGAGCCGCGGCGGGACCCTGCGGGTGTGCGGTCACCTGCTGCCAGACCCGTTCACGCAGCGGGACCTCGACCAGCTTCCCCTGCCGACGCAGCCACTCCTCCACGTCCGCGAGGAGGAACGCCGGACTGCTCTCCGTGCCGCCCACCGGTTTCGGGAAATCCCCGTGCCTGCGCCGCCAGTTGCTGACCGCCGCCCGCCCGACACCGGCGAGCCGGGCGATGCCGGCGGCCGTCACCTCGGTCGCGTCCTCCTGCACGGGCCCCCTTCCCTCGTTCGGTCGGCCCGAGCATAACCACACGATCACGACGTACACAGCGAGTTGCCCAGCAAGCCTGTGCATGCATGTTGATCCAATTCACACACTTACCCCCACCACCTGGCGGGACGTCAGGCCGGTCGCCAGGACTCCTCCGATGAGGATCCGCCGCCTTCGCCTTCACCTCGGGGACCCCCGCCCGACTGTTCACACTTGCGTCCCCGGTTCATCACAAGACCGTCTCGGCGCGAGGATTTTGGTTGATCGAGTTCACAACACATGATCTCCTTGGGGTGCTGCACGTGGACACGACAACGGGCGGCGATCGCGACCCTTGGAGGGGGAACCCTGATGTCCCAGCAGATGCCTTACGCGCCCGTACCGCCGCCGCCCATGCCGCCGTACCAGCAGCCGCCGAAGAACGGCATGGGCACCGCCGGTCTGGTGTGCGGCATCATCGCCCTCATCCTCGCCGTCACGGTGATCCTCTCCGTGTTCGGCGGAATCCTCGGCGTCCTCGCGGTGATCTTCGGCATCATCGGCATCAGCAAGGCGAAGGCCGGCGAGGCGACCAACAAGGGGGCGGCCGTCACCGGTGTGGTGCTCGGCGCCATCGCCGTCGTGGCCGCGGCCGCCATCACGATCGTCTCGGTCTTCGTGGTCAACAAGCTGGGCGACGACATCGCCAAGGACCTCGACCGGCTCGAGAAGGAGGCCGGCACGAGCGCCCCGCTGGACCCGGGGACCGAGGAGACCGCCGAAGAGGCGGGGGCCGAGGGCGAGGCTGCGGACGGAAAGCCCTTCACCATCGACCAGATGGCGGAGTGGGAGGACGGCGTCACCGTCAGCATCGACAAGATCGCCAAGTTCACGCCGAGCGACGTCTCCGCGGGCCACGAGAAGGGCAACGACGCGTACAAGGTGACGGTCGTCGTGGAGAACACCACCGGCAAGAACTACAAGCTGGCGAACCTCATGGTTGACGCGACCGCCGGCAAGAACGGCACCCCCGGTTCGCAGGTGTTCGACTTCGACTCCGACCTGGAGCTCAACGCGGGCACCGTCGCGCCGGGCAAGAAGGCCACCCTCGTCTACGGCTTCAGCGTCGAGGCGGGCGCCAAGACCATCGACCTGTCGGTCACCCCGGACTTCATGGCCGACCCGGTCGTCTGGGAGCTCAAGACCCCCTGAGCCGCACCCCGCGCGACCGCCGACCGGTCGCCACCCCGACACGTGAAAGGGCCGCCCCCACCGGGGCGGCCCTTTCACCGTTCTCCTGCGAGGGGTGTCAGACCGGGGGCATGACGCCGTCGGTGAGGGCGTCGTAGGTGCCGCGGACGAGACGGGCGCCGAGGGCGGCGGCCTGGCGCAGGGCGGCCTCGAACTCGTCGAGGGCGCGGAAGCGGTCGCCGTAGCGGCGCTGGTCCTCCAACGGAAGTCTGGGCACTCTCAGGCGGCGCACGTCGAGGCGGGTGGCGGTGGAGGCGAAGCTGCTGGCCCGGCGCTGGTTGGCGGTGCCGCGCAGGAATCCGGCGAGGAACCAGGGGTCCAGGGTGTCGGGGTCCGGCCGCAGCAGGACCAGGTTGCGGCCGAGGACCGCGCCGGCCGCCTCGTCGTCGACCACGCGGGCGACGGGCTCGCCCCCGAGTACGGGAAGGACGACGTCCCCGGCCCGCGTGACGACCGTGTGCTCGTCGCCGGTGCCGTCGTCGGGCAGCGCGCCGGAGGGGGCTGTGCCGGCGAGGACGTCGTGGTCGGTCAGGACCGGCAGACCGCGACGGCCGCCGGTACCGCCCAGCAGGAGCGTGAGGACCCCGCCGCGGACGAGTTCCCCGACGGTGGTGACCGGGCCGCCGACGCCGGGGGCCGGCTCTTCCCCGGGTGCCGGGAGGGGGGCGAGTTCGGCGGTCCGTCTGAGGGTGTCGCCGAGGCGTTCGCGGACGGCGGTGAGCTGTTCGGTGTCCTGCGCGGTGACCGGCGGGGGCAGGTGCCGGGCCGGAGTCAGGTCGACGTCGTCGTCCAGCAGGTCGATGACCGGGACCGCGCGGACCCGGCCGGGTTCCTCGGTGACGTCACCGGCGCGGTCGAAGGACCGCCAGGCGTTCAGGGCGATCTCGCGGACGTCACCCCGGTCGGTCTCGGGACGGCTCCCCGCGCCGGCGGCCGTGTCGACGAGGAGCAGCCGGGGCTGGGCCGGTGCGACGCCGGGGCGGCGCAGCACCCACAGGTGGAGCGGAAGGCTGTGCGGGGGCGCGCTCCCGGCGGGCAGGGCGATGACCGCGCGCAGCGCGCCCCGGCGCAGCAGGTCGGCGCGGATCCGACGACCGGAGCGGCGCGAGGCGGCGGCAGGCGGCATCAGCAGCACGGCGGTCCCGGTGTCCTTGAGCCGGGCGAGGGCGTGCTGGACCCAGGCGAGCTCGGATTCGGTGCGGGCGGGGAAGCCGTACTCCCAGCGGGGGTCGTAGGCGAGGTCCTCGTGGCCCCAGTTGCGCTCGTTGAACGGCGGATGGCACAGCACCGCGTCGGCCCGCGCCGTGGAGAACGCGTCGGCCCGCAGCGTGTCGCCGGGAGCGGTCCGCACCGGTCCCGGGGTGTGCAGGGCGAGCCGCAGGGCGGCCAGCGCGGCGAGCGCGGGAGCGCTGTCCTGGCCGAGGAGTTCCGGTTCGGGGCAGGGCCGGGAGGCGGCGGCGCGCAGCAGGGCGCCGGTGCCGCAGGCCGGGTCGAGGACGACGCGGGGGGACGTGCGGTCGCCGTCGCCCCCGTCGCCGCCCGGCCCGGGAACGGCCTCGGCGAGGTCGGCCATCAGCCCGGCCAGGTCGGGCGGGGTGAGGGCGTGGTGGCGGAGGTCGACGAACCGGTCGAGGAGGAACTCGTAGGTCTGACGCGGGCCGCTCTCCGCCGCCAGCTCGGCCACGCCGCGCAACAGAGCCGCGGACGGCAGGAGTTCGGGTCCGGTGGGCACCCGGACGGCCCGCGGGCCGCTCGGCGGACCCGCCTCGGCGGAGGCCTGGCCGCCGCCGAGGCGGCGGGTGATGGTCTGTTCGAGGTCCGCCGGCAGGAGGGCGGCGAGCCGCTCGTCGGAACCGGCGGCGATCTCCAGCCAGCGGGTGGGCCGCTCGTGCACCAGGAGCAGGACGCAGCCGGCCTGCACCAGGGCGGCGGCCGGGCTTTCGGGGTGCCCGGACACCTGCTGCCAGACACGCTCCCGCAGCGGGACCTCGACCAGCTTCCCCTGCCGCCGCAGCCACTCCTCCACGTCGGCGAGGAGGAACGCCGGGCTGCTCTCCGTGCCACCGACCGGCTTCGGGAAATCCGCGTGCCGACGACGCCAGTTGCTGACCGCCGCCCGTCCCACACCGGCGAGCCGGGCGATGTCGGCGGCCGTCACCTCGGTCGCGTTGTCCTGCACCAGGCACTCCCCTCGGACGGCTTCGAGCAGAGCATAGCCATCTGGGCTCCTGGTTCACAGCGTGTACGGCCACCAATTTGTGAACTTGGTTGACCCCGTTCACACAATCATGCTGTCATGGTCGTGTTCGACCGGCCCGTGCAGTGCGTCTTCGCGGCCGCCGGGACACCTGCCGCTGTCTCCAGGACCTGAGAAGGAACCACCTGCCATGCGCTCTTCCACCCGTACCGCCGCCCGGCTGACCGCGGCCGCCGCCACCGCCGTTCTGCTCGTCACCGGCTGCCAGTCCGGCTCGGACGCCAAGGACTCCAAGGGCTCGAAGGACTCGAAGGGCAGCGCCGGCCAGGAGGCCTTCGCGGGCCTGTCCGGCAAGCAGATCGCCGACAAGGCCGTGAAGGCCACCACGGACGCCGAGTCCCTGCGCTTCAAGGGCACGATGCCCGACGAGGAGACCGGCAAGACGATGGCGATGGACATCGCCATGGACAAGAAGGGCGCGTGCGCGGGGACCATCAGCCCTGAGGGTGAGGGCACCATGGAGATCATCAGCACCGAGAAGACGCTCTACATGAAGCTGGACGAGAAGGCCCTGCGCGCCCAGAACAAGGACCAGGACAAGGCGACCCTCGACGCGATGGTCGACATGATCGGCGGCAAGTGGGCCAAGACCTCGGCCGACGGCGCCGGCGACGTCGCCGAGATGTGCAACCTCGACACCATCCTCGGAGAGCTCAAGACCGCGAGCACCGCCGGCTCCAAGCGCGGCAAGGAGACCGAGCTCGCCGGCACCCCGGCCTTCACCGTCACGGCGAAGGAGGGCAAGGGCTCCACCACGCTGTACGTCGCCACCGAGGGCAAGCCCTACCTGCTCCAGGTCGACACCACCGAGAGCGGCGCCCCGGTCTCCCTGAAGTTCAGCGACTACGGCAAGCCGGTCCCCTCCGCCGCCCCCAAGGGCGAGATCCTGGACCTCGACAACCTCTGAGTCACCCTCCCGGTCGTCGCACCGGAGTCGTCGCACCGGCCGCGGGGCCGTCCTCCGTCCACACGGGGGGCGGCCCCGTGGCCTGTTCGGTGGCCGTCACCGCGAACGCGCCGGGGTCCGGGTACGCGCCGATCCCGGTGCCGGCGCCGGGATCGGCACCGAGGCCCGGGGGCGCGTCAGCCGCCGCACTGCTTGAGCATGGCCACCTTGTCCGCCTTGGTCACCGGGAGTTCGTACTTCAGGGAGACCTGGGCGAAGCGCACCGCGTAGGCGCAGCGGATCTGCTTGCTCGGCGGGACCCAGGCCGCCGGGCCGGAGTCACCCTTGGACGAGTTGGTGGGGCCGTCCACCGGCAGCAGGTTGAGCGGGTCGTTGGCGATGGCCTTCCGCTTGTCCTTCGACCAGCGGGAGGCTCCCATCTGCCAGTCGTAGGACAGCGCCATCACGTGGTCGATCTGCACCTCGGCGGCGTCCGCCTTGGCCCAGTCGATCTCCTTCCCTGTGTAGGGGTCCGCGAGCGTCATCTCCACGACCACGCAGTTCGAGCCGGAGCGGAACTTCAGCTCGTCACCGTCCCGCTTCAGCAGGTCGTTGCGGGTGTCGCAGCCGTTGCGGGAGAGGGGGACGTCGGCGGTGTCCAGCCACGCCTCGCCGAACTCGTCGCGGTCGTAGCCCGTCTTGGGGCCGCGGCCCTTCACGTCCACCTTCTCGATCAGGTCACGGGCCTTGGCGCGGTCGGCGTCCGAGGACACCACCGCGAGGCCCGGCTTGGTGCCGTCCGGATTGTCGAGCGGGCTGACGGCACGCCCCGCGGCCGCCTGCGGACCGGTCGGCGAACCGGCCTGATCCGAGGGCGAGTTGTCGAGGGTGCCTTCCGGCACCTCGCACCCGGAGACCAGTACCGCCGCCGCTCCGATCGCGGAAAGGACACCGAGGGCTCGGCGGCGGTCGCCGCCCGGCCTTCTGTTGCGCATAGTTCGCTACCTCCGGTCGTGTCGGAACTGCACGAACTGATGCGATCATGCCCCCGGTGGTAGCGGACATTCCGGCCCTCACTCGTACGAGTCGGCGACGGCGGGCTCACACCTTGCCTATCCCCAGGGAGTTGTCGGCCGGCAGCAGGCCCGAGGCGATCACCGCCACCCAGAAGTCGCCGAGCAGATCGGCAAGTCGGGCGGTGTCCCGCCCGCCCGTCGCACGCCAGGGAGCCGAGGCCAGCCGGTCGGTCTCCCGCTCGACCCGCTCACGCAGCGCCCTGCCCTCCTCCGTGGCCGCCCCGCCTTCCGTCACCAGGCCGCGCCCGGCCAGCCGGCTGCGCGCCGCCTCCCACTCCGGCGCGCTCCACTCCCGACTGGCGAGGGTCTGCCGACTGGCGGCGCCGATCGCCTCGAAGGAGACCAGCGCCTCCACCGGGTCGAGCCCGGCCGTCATCAACGCGGCCACATGACCGTCGCCCCGGTGCTCGCGCAGGATCGTCGCCGCCTGCCACAGCTGAAGATGGGGCTCGTCGGGCCAGGGCAGCTCGGCGTTGGCCGCGGCCAGCGGCCTGCCGGCGAGGTCGGCGGCCTCGGCCGCACGCCGGGCGAGCACTGCGGCAGCGCGTATCTCCGGGCCGGCCACCCGCTCGCCGAACAGTGAGCGGTAGGCGCGGTCCACCCCGCGCAGCCGCGCCGCGAGGACCTCCTCCGGGCTCGCGACCTGCCACGCCGCCGGCAGCTGCCGCTCCACCATCCGCGGACTCATGCTGTAGAAGGCCGAGGCCGCGCGCACCGCGCCGACGGCTCCGAGCGGGGCGGCCCGGAAGGCGAAGTAGGCGGGCCACCGCTCCCGCACGTCGTAGCCCAGGGCGGCTGCCTCCTCGAAGGCCTCCGGGGCGTAGTAGAGCACCGCGTGCAGCGGCTCGAGGAGGTGCCAGATCCGGCGGACCTCGGTGGTGCCGACCTCCGCCGGGGCCGCTGTCGAGGCCGCCGCTGGGGCGGTGGTTCCGGTCTGCTCCGTCATGGGATGCCTCCACCGTCGGCGAGGGAAGAACCTGAACTTGTCACTGTCCAGATTGGGCCGCCGGGGAGAACTTGTCAATGACCAGATCGGAGTAACCTGGCCCCATGGCCACCACCCGCCCGACGCCCCCGGACCGCCCGTACCACCACGGCGACCTGCGGCGCGCGATCATGTCCGCCGCCCTGGAGGCCATCGCCGCCGAGGGTCCCGCGGCGCTGAGCCTGCGCGACCTGGCCCGCCGGGCCGGCGTCTCGCACGCCGCGCCCGCCCACCACTTCAAGGACCGCACGGGTCTGCTCACCGCCATCGCCGCCGAGGGGCACGAACTCCTCGCGGACGCCCTGCGCCGGGCGGGCGACCTGCGGGAGGCCGGGGTGCGGTACGTCCGCTTCGCCCGCGAACACCCGGCGCACTTCCAGGTGATGTTCAGCCCGCAGCTGCTACGGCCCGAGGACGTCGAACTGGTCACCGCCCAGGCCCTCTCCGGCACCGCGCTGCGGGACGCCGTGGCCGGGCTCCCGGACCGCGACCGGGGGGTGGAGGCCCGGCTGGCGGGCGTCGCCGCCTGGTCACTGGCCCACGGCTTCGCCACGCTGCTGCTGGCGCACAACCTCGACGACGCGCTCGGCGGAGGCGACCCCGAGGAGACGTTCCGCGAGCTCGCCACGACGCTGTTCCGGCCCGGCGGCGACGCGGATGCGGCGTAGGTCTGCGGACACGGCGTAGCCCTACGGACGCGCCACGGGTACGCGCGGCCCCGCGCCGCGCCGTAGGCCCCCGCGGAAGCCGCGCAGGGCGCGGACAGCGCGGAGGGCGCGGACAGCGCGGAGGGCGCGGACAGCGCGGAGGGCGCGGAGGGCGCGGAGGGCGCGGACACGCCCGAGGGGCGGGCCGCGCCGCGCGCCACCCGCCCCTCCGCCCAGGAACCACCCGCCCAGGAACCACCCGCCCAGGAAACATCCGCCCGGGACCGTCCGCCCGGATCACGTCCACGCGACGGCACCGCCCCAGGACACGTCCGCCCGGATCACGTCCCCGCGACGGGACCGCCCCAGGACACGTCCGCCCGACCATGTCCCCGGGACGGGACCGCCCCGGGACACGTCCGCCTAGGACAGCACCGTCGTCAGGAACTCACCGGTCCAGGACAGAAGTTCGCGTCCCGTCAGCGGCTTGCCGCCGATCTTCGCCGTCTTGGGCCGCGGCACCAGCACCTGCTGCGCCGTCGCCTTGATGACCGTCCCCGGGTACACCCGCTTCAGCCGCAGCTCCTGCGACTCCCGCAGGTCCACCGGCGCGAACCGGATGTTGTTGCCCTGCAACACGATCTCGCCCACCCCGCAGGACCGGGCCAGCATCCGCAGCCCCGCCACCAGCAGCAGGTTCTCCACCGGCTCCGGCAGCTTGCCGTACCGGTCCACCAGCTCCTCGCGGACCGCCGCGACGTCCTCCTCCGAGTTGGCGGAGGCGATCGAGCGGTACGCCTGGAGCCGCAGCCGCTCGCCCGGCGCGTAGTCGTGCGGGACGTGCGCGTCCACCGGCAGCTCGATCTTCACCTCCAGCGGCGGCGCCTCCTCCACGCCGCCCTCGAGGGAGGCCCGGTACTCGGCGACCGCCTCGCCGACCATCCGCACGTACAGGTCGAAGCCGACGCCCGCGATGTGGCCGGACTGCTCGCCGCCGAGCAGGTTGCCCGCGCCGCGGATCTCCAGGTCCTTCATCGCCACGTACATGCCGGCGCCCAGGTCGGTGTGCTGGGCGATGGTCGCCAGCCGCTCGTGCGCGGTCTCGGTCAGCGGCTTCTCCGGCGGGTACAGGAAGTACGCGTAGCCCCGCTCCCGGCCACGGCCGACCCGGCCGCGCAGCTGGTGCAGCTGGGAGAGACCGAAGTTGTCGCCGCGCTCCACGATCAGCGTGTTGGCGTTGGCGATGTCGATGCCCGACTCCACGATCGTCGTGGAGACCAGCACGTCGAACCGCTTCTCCCAGAAGTCGACGACCACCTGCTCCAGCGCCTGCTCCGACATCTGGCCGTGCGCCGTCGCGATCCGCGCCTCCGGGACGATCTCCCGCAGCCGCGCCGCCGCCCGGTCGATCGACTCCACCCGGTTGTGGATGTAGAACACCTGGCCCTCGCGCAGCAGTTCACGCCGGATCGCCGCGCCGATCTGCCGCTCCTCGTACGGGCCGACGAAGGTGAGCACCGGGTGGCGCTCCTCCGGCGGGGTGGTGATCGTCGACATCTCCCGGATGCCGGTGACCGCCATCTCCAGGGTGCGCGGGATGGGCGTGGCGGACATGGTGAGCACGTCCACGTTGGCCCGCAGCTTCTTCAGCTGCTCCTTGTGCTCGACGCCGAACCGCTGCTCCTCGTCGACGACGACCAGGCCCAGGTCCTTGAACCTGGTCTCCGACGAGAAGAGGCGGTGGGTACCGATGACGATGTCCACCGAGCCGTCGCGCAGCCCCTCCAGGGTCGCCTTGGACTCCGACTCCGACTGGAAGCGCGAGAGCGCCCTCACCTTCACCGGGAACTGCGCGTACCGCTCGCTGAAGGTGCCGAAGTGCTGCTGCACCAGCAGCGTGGTGGGCACCAGCACGGCGACCTGCTTGCCGTCCTGGACCGCCTTGAAGGCGGCGCGCACCGCGATCTCGGTCTTGCCGTAGCCGACGTCGCCGCAGATCAGACGGTCCATCGGGACCGACTTCTCCATGTCGGCCTTCACCTCGGCGATGGTGGTGAGCTGGTCCGGCGTCTCCGCGTAGGGGAAGGCGTCCTCCAGCTCCCGCTGCCAGGGGGTGTCCGGGCCGAAGACGTGGCCGGGCGCCGCCATGCGGGCGCTGTACAGCCTGATCAGGTCGGCGGCGATCTCCTTGACCGCCTTCTTCGCCCGCGCCTTGGTCTTCGTCCAGTCCGCGCCGCCCAGGCGGTGCAGGGTGGGCGCCTCGCCGCCGACGTACTTGGTGATCTGCTCCAGCTGGTCGGTCGGGATGTACAGCCGGTCGCCGGGCTGGCCCCGCTTGGCGGGGGCGTACTCGACCACCAGGTACTCGCGGGTCGCGCCCTGCACGGTGCGCTGCACCATCTCCAGGTAGCGGCCCACGCCGTGCTGCTCGTGCACGATGTGGTCGCCCGGCTCCAGGGTGAGCGGGTCGATCACCTTGCGGCGGCGGGCCGGCATCTTCGTGCCGTCCCGGGTGGCGGTGCGCTGCCCGGACAGGTCGGTCTCGGTGAGCACGGCCAGCTTCAGCGCGGGGTCCACGAAGCCGTACTCGACGCTGCCGCAGGAGACGTGCACCAGGGACGGCGTGAGCTCGGTGAGGTCCTTGTCGAGGCGGGCGGGGACGCCTTCGCCGCCGAGCACCTCGGTGATCCGGGCCGCCGGGCCGTGGCCCTCGGTGAGGAACGCGATGCGCCAGCCGTCGGCCACCCAGCCCTTGGTGTCCGCCAGCGCGCGGGCGGTGTCGCCGCGGTAGGTGTCGGGGGCGTGCATGCCGAGCTTGAGGGTGTCGGCGGTCGCGTCGTCGGCGAACTCGCCGGTGATCTCGTCGGCGGCGAACGGCGAGACGGACCACCACAGCATGTCCAGCTGACGGGCCCGGTCGCGGACGTCCGCCATCGACCACAGGGAGGCCGCGCCGACGTCGATCGGGGCCTCGCCGCCGCCGGCCGTCGCCGCCCAGGAGGCCTGAAGGAACTCCTGCGAGGTCGCCACCAGGTCGGTGGCGCGGGTGCGGACCCGCTCGGGGTCGCAGACGACCGCCATCGAGCCCTTGGGGAGCACGTCGAGGAGCAGCTCCATGTCGTCGACGAGGACGGGCGCGAGGGACTCCATGCCCTCGACCGCGATGCCCTCGGCGATCTTGCCGAGCAGTTCGCCCAGCTCGGGGTGCTCCTCGGCCAGCTCGGCGGCGCGGCGGCGGACCTCGTCGGTCAGCAGCAGCTCACGGCAGGGCGGGGCCCACAGGCCGTGCTCGGCGACCTCCAGCGACCGCTGGTCGGCCACCTTGAAGTAGCGGATCTCCTCGACGTCGTCGCCCCAGAACTCGATACGGAGCGGGTGCTCCTCGGTCGGCGGGAAGACGTCGAGGATGCCGCCGCGGACGGCGAACTCGCCGCGGTTCTCGACCAGTTCGACGCGGCTGTACGCGGCGGCGGCGAGTGCCTCGACGATCTCGCCCAGGTCGGCCTGCTGTCCGGTGCGCAGGAAGACGGGCTCGAGGTCGCCGAGGCCCTTGACCTGCGGCTGCAGGACGGAGCGGACGGGCGCGACGACCACCTGCACGGGGCCCGCGCCCGGGTCGTCGGCGCGGGGGTGCGCGAGGCGGCGCAGCACGGCGAGGCGGCGGCCGACGGTGTCGCTGCGGGGGCTCAGCCGCTCGTGGGGCAGGGTCTCCCAGGACGGGTACTCCACGACGGCGTCCGGGTCGAGCAGCGAGCGCAGCGCGGCGGCCAGGTCCTCGGCCTCGCGGCCGGTCGCGGTCACCGCGAGGACGGTACGGCCGGCGTCCCTGGCCAGGGCGGCCACCGTGAAGGGGCGGGCGGCGGGAGGGCCGACCAGGTCGACGTGGGGGCGGTGGCCCTCGGCGGCGGCGCGTACCGCGTCGGTGAGGGCGGCGTCCTTGACGACGGCGTCGAGCAGACCGTGCAGGCTCATGGAGGCCTTTCCGTCCAGCGGGGGTTCCGCGGGGTTCTCGTGTCACGCGAAGCGCCCGGTACGCGGGGCGGACCGGGGGTTCCAGCCTACGTCGCGCCCGAGCACCACGCGCCGCCTCCACGACGACGCCCCTCTCCCCCGCCGGCCCGGGGCGTCACCTTCCCCCGTGCCGACAGTCCCGCTCACGTCTCGGTGCGGGGGCCCGGGATGTCGGCCGTGGTGAGGCGGGTGGGGGCCGTGCCGGTGAGGAGGGTGGTGAGGGCCTGGTCGAGGGTGGGGCCGAGGTACCAGTCGCCGGCGTGGTCGAGGGCGTACACCCGCCCCACCGCGTCGACGGCCACCAGCGCCCCGGTGTCCGCCTCCGCTCCGACCGGACACAGCTCCGTCCCCAGCGCCCGCCCGAGGTCCCCCAGGGTGCGCGCCATGTGCAGCCCGTGCATGGGGTCCATGTCCAGCACCGCGGGCGCGACCTGACGGCCCGGACCGGACGGGGCGATGCGCAGGCCGCCGAACTCCGCCCACGCCTCCACCGCCGCCGGGAACACGGCGTGCGTGTGCCCGGCCGGCGAGGCGTGCTCGCGCAGCGTGTCGGCCCACACCTCGGCCTGGCGGATGTCCCAGCGCCCCGGCTCCCAGCCGGACGCGCGCAGCGCGACGTCGACGTGGACGGCGAAACGGGTCGAGGAAGTGCGCTCGGCTTGCATCAGGAACCTGGAGTCCTTCAGGACGGGACGGGCGGAGGCAACGGCGGAGGCGGCGGGCGGCAGGAGTCGGGCGGCGGGGCTCAGCCCTCGGCGCCCGGGTCGACGACCCGCACCCCGAAGTGGGCGATGAGGGCCGCGCACGCCCGGCAGGGCTCGGCGAAGCTGCCGTGCAGCGGGTCCCCGTCCTCCCGGATGCGCCGCGCGGTCAGCTTGGCGTGCTTCAGGGCCTTGCGCGCCTCGCTGCTGGTCATGGGCCGGCGCGCGGCCCGCTTGTTGCGCGCCGCGTCGGCCGCGGCGATGTGCCGGGAGATCAGCAGCGCCTCGGCGCACCGGCCGGTGAAGCGGTCACGCTGGTCGCTGGTGAGCGTGTCGAGGAAGTCCTGCACCAGCGGGTGCAGGACCGGGATCTGGTCGCCCCGGGCGGCCGTTCCGGTGAGCGTGGTGCCGCGAACGGACAGCGCGGCGGCCACCGTCGGGAGTATCCCGTCACGGCGGTGCAGCAGCGCCGGAGCCGCGGCGCCGTCCGCGCTGCTCCAGCCCACTCGCGGGTCCTGCGACGGACCGGACGGCGGTTCCGTCCCGGTGGTCTGTGCGGCCTGCATGATCGTTCTCACCTCCCGAGCATCCCCTCGGTCGCCTTAGAGTGCCAAACCCGGCGGCCGAGGAGGAAGCCAGGGCCCGTGACACGCCCGGGGCGGGGCGCTGTGACCACGGAGTGTTGACGTGACGTCACACATGTGGACGCATCCGGACGCACGATGACCGCCGCGAGCGGCACCGCATAGTCTGTCGGGAACCGCCACCCAAGCGGTGGTCGACACTATGGGAGAGCGCGGCCTCACCGGCCGCCGGAACGCCGCAGGGGGCAACCGCCATGACGACAGGTGGGCTCGGGCTGGGGGTCTCTCCCGGCCACGGGACCGGAGGACGGCCCGCGCCGCCGAACGCCGCGTACGCAGGACAGGTCGTGCACTTCCCCGACCCGGTCCGCGCCGCCCGGCACCCGGCAGGCGTACGGGTCGACGACCACGGCTACCCGGACTTCTCTCCTTACGCCCGCGCGGCCGCCGAGATCGCCGAGCCGCCGGAAGGATTCGGCGTCGACGAACTGCGGCTGACCGACTACGTGTCGGCCAACGCCGCCCTCGCCGCGACCGGTCACCCCCTGTGGGACACCGTCGAGCCGGTGGCCACCCCGCACGGCTGGACCTGGCACCACGTCCCGCGCACGCGGCGCCTGGAGCTGGTCCCCGTCGAGGTGAAGGCGCTGCTGCGGCACCACGGCGGCATCTCCACCACCGCGGTGGAGCACGACAAGCGCGGCACGCGCCCGTTGCAGGACACCCGTCCCGCCCACTTCCGGCTGCCGAAGAACTCCGTGGCCGTGAACGAGCAGCAGGTGCAGGCCGTCGAGGAGGAGCTCGGGTACCAGCTGCCCGGCCCCTACCGCGCGTTCCTGAAGGCCGCCGGCGGCTGCGCCCCGGTGGGCACCGCGCTCGACGCGGAGCTGGGTCTGCTGGTCGACCAGCCCTTCCTCACCGTGCGGGACGAGGCGGCGGTCAACGACCTGGTGTACGTCAACAAGTGCCTGCGCGACCACCTCACCAAGGACTACCTGGGGGTGGCCTTCCTGCAGGGCGGCATCCTCGCGGTGAAGGTCAAGGGCGACCGGCGCGGATCGGTGTGGTTCTGCGCCTACGACGACGTGCGCGACGTGGACCCGTCGTGGACCCCCGCCGAACGGGTGGAGCGCCTGCTGCTGCCCTGCGGCGAGGACTTCGACGCGTTCCTCGGCCGGCTCGCGGGCAGCCCGCCCGAGCTGGACACGGTGGCGAATCTGATGGTGGACGGCGGTTTCGCGCGCGCGGTGCCGGTGTCGGGCCCGACAGGGGAGTGAACGGCCGATGGTGACCTACGCGCAGGCGCAGGAGCGCGGCGAGGAATGGATCAACGGCGAGGCGCCCGCGTACCAGCACCGTGAGGTGCGGGTACGCGAGTTCGAGCTGGGCTTCGTGGTGTGGGCCGAGGACCGGGCCGACGGCCCGCGCTCCGAGGGCGGCGCGCAGCGGCTGGTGATCGCCCGGGACAGCGGCGAGGCCACGCTGTGGCCCGGGCTGCCGGTGGGCGAGGTGATCCGCCGTTACGAGGAGCTGTACGGCCGCGAGGAGGCCGCTCCCGCGCCGCCGCCGGCGCCCGCGCGGGTCGACCTGAACCAGACGTCGTTCCTGCTCAGCCCTCCGCAGTGGCTGCAGGACGCGGCCGACCGGATGGGCATCCCCGACCAGCGGGACACTGGGCGCGGCCGCGACGCCACGCCTCCGCCGTCGGCGCCGTCCGCGCCGGCGACGCCCGCCGCGCCGTCGCCCGCCACCGCGGGGGGCACGCCGTGGGACGGGACCGACACGACCGCGCAGGCCGCCGACGACCGGTCGGTGCCCCTGCCGGAGACGGTGTTCGCGCCGCCGGTGGCCGACGGTCCGCCGGGCGGGCCGGTCGGTGCGGGCGGCCCGGGCGCGTCCGACGCGCAGACCGCGCTCCTCCAGGGCGGCAGCCAACTGCCGCCCACCCGGGTCACGCCGGTCATGCCGGACGCCGGGCCGCCGGTGCCGCAGTCCTCGCCCCAGCCGCCCCAGCCGCCCGTGCCGCAGTCCGGGCCGGCCGCCCCCGCGCGGCCGCTGCCGGCCAACGCCGGGGACATCGCGGACGCCGCGACCGCCAAGGCCGCGCCGCCGCGCCGTCCGGCGACCGGTTCCACCCCGCCGCCTCCGCCGCCGCCCCCGCCGGTTCCGGGCGTGCCCGGTGCCGCGCCGCAGTCCTCGGGGGGCGACTCCCTCGGCTACGTGCCCACCCAGATGGTCTCCTCGCTCGGCCCCCAGGCACCGGGGGCGCCGGGCGCTCCCGGGGCTCCCGGGGCTCCCGGTGGTTCGCAGGGCGGCTCCGGCGGTCCGCAGGACGGTGGGATGCACCACGCGGTCACCATGCTGGCCGACCCGTCGTCCGGCGGTGGCACGCCTCCGCCGCCGCCCGGTCCTCCCGGGACCCCTGGCGCTCCCGGCGGGCACACGCCTCCGCCCGCGCCGCCCGCCGCTCCGGGCCAGGCGGCCCACCACGCGGAGACCGTCTTCGCACCGTCCGGTCCGTCCGGTCCGCCCGGTCCGTCCGGTCCGTCCGGCGCCACGCCGCCTCCGCCGCCGCCCCCGCCGGGCGCCCCGGGGAGCGTGCACCACGCGGAGACGATGTTCGCGCCGCCGTCGGGACCGCCGGTGGCTCCCTCCGCGCCCGGTCCCGTGCCGCCGCCCGGTCCCGTGCCTCCGCCGCCCGCCGCTCCCGGCGTTCCCGGGGCGCCGGCCGCGTACGGGTACCCGCAGCAGCCCCAGCAGCCGATGGTGGGGCCCGGCTACCAGGCCGTGCTGCGCTACCGCGCCCCGGACGGCTCCGAGCACCAGCTGATCCGCCGCAGCGCGCCGGGGCTCCCGCACCCGGAGTGGCAGATCTTCCACGAGCTGCGCGCCATGAACGTGCCGCCGAACCAGGTGCTGGAGCTGCACACCGAGCTGGAGTCCTGCTCCCTGCCCGGCGCGTACTGCGCGCGGATGATCCGCGAGCAGTGGCCGCAGGCCCGGATCACCTCCATCGCCCCCTACGGCGAGGACCACGCGGGCCGGCAGCAGGGCATCACCCAGCTCCTGGCCCACCAGGGCGAGCTGCACCAGGTCGCGGACGGGCCCGCGCGGCCCGGCCCGGTGCGCGCGCCGCTGCCGCCGGTGCAGCCCGCTCCGCCGGTGCCGCCGGAGGGCGTCGCGCACGAGCTGGCGGCGGTCTTCGGGCCGGGCGTTTTCCGCTTCGACCAGGCGGCGGTGTCCCGGCAGGGCGTGCCGCCTGTGGTCGCCCACACCCTGGTGGTGGCGGGGCTGCCGTTCGACCTCGGCCCGTTCTTCTGGGCGCAGGCCCAGCCGGGGCGGCCGGTGCCGACGCTGGCCGAACTGGCGCAGGAACGTGGTGTGCCGGCTGCCTCCGACGCCGGGTCGTACCTGGTGATGGGCACGGACTTCGGCAAGGCGCTGTGCGTGCAGTACGGCACGGCGCACATCGTCGCCGTGCCGGTGGAGGCGGGGCCCGGGGGTGCGCCGGTACCGCCGCAGTTCGTCAACACGGGGCTGCCGGAGTTCGCGCGCTGCCTGGCGCTGCTGGGGCGGATGTGGCCCCTGCGGTTCGGGCTCAACCAGGAGCAGGCGGCTCGCTGGACGGTGGACTTCCAGGCGCAGCTGGCGGCGTTGGATCCGGCGGCGTTGGGGTCGCCGGAGACCTGGTGGTCCGTGCTGCTGGAGCAGTTCTGGGACGGGCTGCTCTGACCTCCGCGCCCCGGGGACGGCGGCGCTCCTCCGCGGGGACCGCAGGGACCGCGGGGACCGCGGGGACCGCGGTGAACGCGTGCCGCCTCCCGCCGGGCCGCGGGAGCTGAACGCCTGCGCGCTCCCGTGCCCGTGCAACGGCTCGGCCCAGGGCGGTGAGCGGCCCCGGGGAGAGGGGAAGACGGCACCCCGCCCCCGGGGCCGGTCGGAGGTCAGCGGACGTCGACGCCCGCCAGGATGCGCGGCTCCAGTTCCTCGTACCGCCGCTCCTGTTCGCGCACCTCGCGGGAGGGAGAGGTGACCGTACCGATCCACCCGAGCGCGAAGCCCACCGGGATGGTCACCAGCGCCGTCGTGGTGAACGGGAACCAGTTCAGGTCGAGGTCCGGCAACGCCGAGGCCGGGTAGCCGGACACCAGGTTGGTGAACGGCGACAGCAGCAGCACCACGACCGTGCCGCCGATCATCGACCAGAGCAGCCCTCGACGGGTGAACCGGTGCCAGAACAGGCTGTAGACCAGCGCCGGCGCGATCGCCGACGACGAGACGCTGAGCGCCAGCGTCACCAGCGGCTGCAGGTTTCGGTGCTGCACCAGCGTCGCCAGCGCGACGGCCAGCAGGCCCACGCCCAGCGCCGCCGCCCGCGCGGTCATCACCTCGCGGCGTGGCGCCAGACCGGGCCGGCGCGCCGCCACCACGTCGTGCGCGATCGAGTTGGCGCAGGCCAGGATCATGCCCGCCACCGACGCCAGCAGTGTCAGGAACACCCCCGTGGTGACGACGGTGAACAGCAGTGCCGCCAGATAGGAGCTCCCGGCATCGAGCGCCGCGCTCGACCCGATCAGATAGGTGGTGTTGCCCTGCGGGTCCGCCGCCGCGATGACGCCGCGGCCTACCAGCGCCACCGCGCCGAAGCCCACGATGACGATGATCAGTGAGAACAGGGTCACCGACGCGACCGCCCAGGACAACGAACGGCGCACCTGGCGGGCGCTCGTGGCGGTGAACATGCGCATCGTGATGTGCGGCAGGCAGGCCGCGCCCAGCACGGTCTGGACGTGGATGGCGAGCATGTCGAGCGTCGGATGCGGATGGCCGGTGAACTCCAGGCCCGACTCCAGGAACCCGTGACCGATCCCGCTGCCCTTGGCCGCGGCGTCGAAGAGCGCCCCCGGGTTCCAGTCGAACCGCGCCAGCAGCACCGCGCAGACCATGACGCCGGAGGCCAGCACGATGAAGATCTTGACGATCTGGATGAACGCGGTGCCCTTCATCCCGCCGATCGCCGCATAGCTGATCATCAGCGCACCGAGGCCCACCACCATGCCGGTTTCCAGGGCCTCGCTGTCGAAGCCCAGGATGAACGACATCAGCTGGCCGGCGCCCGCGAGCTGCACCAGCATCATCGGCACCAGCGCCAGCAGGGTCACCACGCAGATCGTGATCCGCACGGCCCGCGACTCCGTCCGCCGGGCCAGCACGTCCCCCAGGGTGAACTTGCCCGTGTTGCGCAGCGGTTCGGCCATCAGCAGCATCAGCAACAGCAGGGACAGCGCGGTGGACAGGGCCAGCAGCATCCCGTCGTAGCCGTAGAAGGCGACCAGTCCGCAGGTGCCCAGCATGGTCGCCGCGGAGACGTAGTCGCCCGCGATGGCCATGCCGTTGCGGAACGGCGTCAGGGCTCCGTAACCCGTGTAGAACTCCTTGAGGTCGTCGCTGTCCGGACCCGTCATCACACACAGCAGCAGCGTGATGGAGGCGACGGCGCAGAAGGCGACCAACGACATGGAGTGCGCCGAGAAGTCGTTCATCGCTCCTCCTCGGCCTGCCCGCGCACCCGTTCCACCAGCGGGTCCACCGCTGCCCGCGCGGTGCGCTGGTACACGAGCAGGGCCACAACGGTGAGGGGCAGCTGGAGCAGCCCCAGCAGCATGCCGAGGTTCACGCCGCCCGCCACCCGCCAGTTGACCGCTGCGGGAACGTACACGGTCAGCAGGATGTACAGCGCGAAGAAGCCCAGCACGGTGACGCCGGCGACCCGCCGCTGCCTCCGGTAGGCCGCCCGGAGGTCCGCCAGTTCACGGGACCGCCGGACGGAGGCCGCCGACGGCTGCTCCTGCCGCCCGGCGGCGGGGAAGGGCTCGCCGAAGGCCGGGAACGTCTCCCCCGACGCGGGGTACCGCTCCTCTCGGCCGGGGTGCCGCCGGACGCCGTAGACGGGGGTCTCGTCCCCGTACGGAGGGAAGGGACCGGCAGGCGGTGGAGGTGGTGAGGGTGGTGCCTGGAACGACGCGAACGGGTCTTGGGACATCCCGTGCTCCTTGCGAGGCTCGGGCCCAAAAAGGGCCGCAGGGAGGGGAGTTGGACAAGCCCACGCAAGCTACCGACCCACCCGCCGCACCCGCTGCGGTTCCGCGCCGTGAAGGTCCGGTGAGGACGCGGATCGGTGCGGGCTCACTCCCCGGCGGCCTCCGCGCTGGTCGCCCGCACAGGGAAACGCCGCGGCGCGAGCGCCAGCAGCGCCACGAACGCCACCCCCGCGGCCACCGCCGCCCCCAGGTACACCGCCTGCGTCGCCGCCGCCACGGCCCGTCCCGTCGCCTCCGGCACCCGCGCCCCGGAGTCCACCGCCCGCGTCACCGCGTCCAGGTCGCCCACGCCGCCGAGCCGGGCCACCAGCACCGCGTTCGCCAGCGCGCCGAACAGCGAGGCCCCCAGCGTCTGGCCGGTCTGCCGGCAGAACAGCACCGAGGCCGTCACCGTCCCCCGCTCCGACCAGCCCACCGTCGACTGGACCCCCACCATCAAGGGCGCCGAGAACAGACCGAGCCCGGCCCCCACCACCGCCATCAGCAGCACCGGCTGCCACACCGCCCCCGGATACGGCAGCCACTGGAACGCCGCCAGCGCCAGCGAGGTCACCCCGACCCCCAGCAGCGCCGTGTCACGGAAACCGATCCTGCGGTACACGTGCTGGCTCAGCGCCGCCGACGCCGGCCAGGTCAGCGTCCACACCGACAGCACGAACCCCGCCGCGACCGGCTCCAGCCCCAGCACGCCCTGCGCGTACGTCGGCAGGAACACCGTCGGCGCCACCATCAGCAGCCCCACCGCGCCGAACGCCACGTTGACCGCCGCGATCGTCCGCCGCCGCCACACCCAGCCCGGGATCACCGGGTCCTCTGCCCGCCGCTCGACCAGCACCACCACCACCGCCAGCACCAGCCCCGCGCCGAACAGCCCCAGCGACGGCGCCGACAGCCACGGCCAGGCCACCCCGCCCTGCACCAGCGCCGTCAGCAGGGCGCCCGCGCACGCGAAGACCGCCAGGGCGCCCGCCCAGTCGATCCGCGCCCGCGCCGCCGCCCCGCCCGGCTCCCGCGGCGACTCCCGCAGGTGCCGCACCACCATCCACAGCGCCACCGCGCCCACCGGCAGGTTGACCAGGAAGATCCACCGCCACCCCGCGTACGCCGCCAGCAGGCCGCCCACCCCCGGCCCCGCCACCGCCGACACCGCCCACACCGTCGACAGCCGCGCCTGTATCTTCGGCCGCTCCGCCAGCGGGAAGAGGTCCGCCGCCAGCGTCTGCACGGTGCCCTGCAACGCGCCGCCGCCCAGCCCCTGCACCACCCGGAAGACGATCAGCGCGCCCATGTTCCAGGCCACCCCGCTCAGCAGCGAGCCCAGCAGGAACAGCGCCGCCCCGAACACCAGCACCGGCTTGCGGCCGAAGGTGTCCGACAGCTTCCCGTACACCGGCAGGGTCACCGTCACCGCCAGCAGGTAGCCCGAGAACAGCCACGAGAAGTACGCGAACCCGCCCAGGTCCCCCACGATCTGCGGCACCGCCGTGGCCACCACCGTCGAGTCCAGCGCCACCAGCGCCATCGACAGCATCAACGCCACCATCACCGGGCCGCGCCGCGTCGCGACGGCCGCCTGCCCGGCCTCCTTCGCGGAAGTCTCCGTCCTGGCCACCGGGATTCCTTTCCCTATGCATCTAAATGCCCGGGGACAGCTTCGCACCGGCCCCGCCCTCCACGCCAAGGTGCACCGAACCCCGAGACGGCTCAGCCCTGAGGCCAACACCCCCTAGGGGTAAAGGTGTACGCGCGGTCGGGGACACCTCCACCCGCCGGACGACGCCCCCCGAGACCCCCGCTCCCTAGCCTGGTCACACGCCACAGGGGGAGGCGGACGGCACCAGCAGCGGTGGGGTTTACCCCCGAACCGAACTGCACCGGGCACCATCGCGCCCGCCCCGCCCGGCGAGAAGACTCGACACGACGGCAGGACACCGCGCCCGGCGACCGAACGACCCACCCGGACGCACGAGGTGACGCCGCACGTGACACCCGCACCACGCACGACGGCGCACACCGCACCACCGCGCCACGCCTCACCCCGCACCGCGCACCACCGCCCGCCGCACACCGCGAGGGGCCGGACATTTCCTGACACCGACACAGACAACCCAAGGAGACACACCGTGACTTCGGCTGTGACCATCCCCAAGTCCGGGGGCAACGGGAGGACATCGGCCGTCGCCGCACGGGCGCGGCAGGTCGTCAAGGCCTACGGCACCGGAGAGACCCGCGTCGTCGCCCTCGACACCATCGACGTCGACCTGATGCGCGGCGAGTTCACCGCCATCATGGGCCCCTCCGGCTCCGGCAAGTCGACCCTGATGCACTGCCTCGCCGGACTCGACACCGTCACCTCCGGCCAGATCTTCCTCGACGACACCGAGATCACCGGGCTCAAGGACAAGAAGCTCACCCAGCTCCGCCGCGACCAGGTCGGCTTCGTCTTCCAGGCGTTCAACCTCGTGCCCACCCTCAACGCCCTGGAGAACATCACCCTCCCCCTCGACATCGCCGGCCGCAGGCCCGACAAGGAATGGCTCGACACCGTCGTCACCACCGTCGGCCTCGCCGGCCGCCTCAAGCACCGCCCCACCCAGCTCTCCGGCGGCCAGCAGCAGCGCGTCGCCGTCGCCCGCGCCCTCGCCTCCCGGCCGCAGATCATCTTCGGCGACGAACCCACCGGAAACCTCGACTCCCGCGCCGGCGCCGAGATCCTCGGCTTCCTGCGCCGCTCCGTCGACGACTTCGGCCAGACCATCGTCATGGTCACCCACGACCCGGTCGCCGCCTCCTACGCCGACCGCGTCATCTACCTCGCCGACGGCCGCATCGTCGACGAGATGCGCACCCCCACCGCGGAAGCGGTCCTCGACCGCATGAAGGCGTTCGACACCCGGGGGCGCACCTCATGAGCACCACACGCGACGCCTTCCGCGGCTTCCTCGCCCACAAGGGACGCATGGCCCTCTCCGCCGTCGCCGTCCTGCTCTCCGTGGCCTTCGTCTGCGGAACCCTGGTGTTCACCGACACCATGAACACCACCTTCGACAAGCTCTTCGCCACCACCTCCGCCGACGTCACCGTCAGCCCCGGCGACTCCAGCGCCGAGAACGCCTCCACCAACGGCAAACCACCGGCCCTGCCCGCCGCCGTCCTCCAGGACGTCAAGAAGGCCGACGGCGTCGCCACCGCCGAAGGCGCCGTGTGGTCCACCGGCGTCACGGTCGTCGACGCCGAGAAGGACAGCCTCTCGCCCACCGGCGGAGCGCCCACCATCGTCGGCAACTGGACCGCCAACGACGCCCGCACCATGAAGATCACCGACGGCACGCCGCCCCGCGGTCCCGACCAGATCATGGTCGACGCCGACACGGCCGAGAAGCACGGCCTCGCCCTGGGCGACAGCATCTCCGTCATCAACGTCACCGGCACCCACACCGCGAAGATCAGCGGCATCGCCGCCTTCCTCGTCACCAACCCCGGCGCCGCCACCTTCTACCTCGACACCCCCACCGCCCAGCGGACCCTCGTCGGCGAGAAGGACGTCTTCACCGACATCTACGTCACCACCGCCGCCGGCCACACCGACGCACAGGTCAAGAAGGCCCTCGGCACCGCCCTCGCCGGCACCGCCGGCGGCGACTACAAGATCCGCACCGCCGCCGAGGCGGCCGACGACGCCTCCGCCGACTTCGCCGGAGTCCTCGACGTCATGAAGTACGCCATGCTCGGCTTCGCCCTGCTGGCGGCCATGGTCGGCGTCTTCCTGATCTTCAACACCTTCTCCATGCTCGTCACCCAGCGCACCCGGGAGATCGGTCTGATGCGCGCCATCGGCTCCTCCAGGAAGCAGGTGAACCGCACCGTGCTCGCCGAAGCCCTGATGCTCGGCGTCGTCGGATCAGCACTCGGCGTCGGAGCCGGCATCGGCCTCGCCGTCCTCCTCATGGAAGCCATGGGCGCCATGGGCATGAACCTCTCCACCGACGACCTCACCATCGCCTGGACCACCCCCGTCGCCGGCGTCGTCCTCGGCGTCGTCGTCACCGTCGTCGCCGCCTACCTGCCCGCCCGGCGCGCCTCCAAGGTGTCCCCGATGGCCGCCCTGCGCGACCCCGGCATGCCCGCCGACGCCCGCGCCGGCCGCATCCGCCTGGTCCTCGGCACCGTCCTCACCCTCGCCGGAGCAGCCGCCCTCTACGTCACCACCCAGGCCGACTCAGCGGGCACCGGCTCCCAGTGGCTCGGCCTCGGCATCGTCACCACCCTCGTCGGCTTCATCGTCGTCGGACCCGTCCTCGCCTCCGGAGTCGTCCGCGTGCTGGGCGCCGTGATCCTGCGCTTCTTCGGCCCGGTCGGCCGCATGGCCGAACGCAACGCCCTGCGCAACCCGCGCCGCACCGGCGCCACCGGAGCCGCCCTGATGATCGGGCTCGCGCTCGTCGCCTGCCTCTCGGTCGTCGGCTCCTCCATGGTGGCCTCCGCCACCGACCAGCTCGACAAGACCGTCGGCACCGACTTCATCATCCAGTCGCCCAGCGGCCAGCTGATCACTCCGCAGGCCGTCGACGCCGTCCGCGACACCGAAGGCATCGACCGCGTCACCGAGTACAAGCTGCTCCCCGACGCCACACTCACCATGCCCGACGGCCGCGTCGCGCCCAAGGAGTGGCTCAACGCCGCCGACCCCACCTACGCCGAGGACCTCCGCGTCGAGACCGAGGCCGGCGACCTCGCCGACGCCTACAAGCCCGACTCCATGTCCGTCTTCGGCGACTTCGCCGAGAAGTACGACCTCACCATCGGCTCCGAGGTCAAGGTCGACTTCCCCGGCGGCGAGACCGCCACCCTCACCGTCCGCGCCATCACCACCGACGAGGTCACCGTCGACAAGGGCGCCCTCTACCTCTCCATCGGCACCGCGGCCGCCCACATCCCGGCCGACAAGATGCCGCTCGACTCCCTGGTCTTCGCCACGGCAGAGGACGGCAAGGAGGACGCCGCCTACACCGCGCTCAAGACCGCCCTCGACGGCTACCCGCAGTACCAGGTCATGGACCAGACCGACTACAAGGAGATCCTCAAGGACCAGGTCGGGCAGCTGCTCAACATCGTGTACGCGCTGCTCGCCCTCGCGGTCATCGTCGCCGTCCTCGGCGTCGTCAACACCCTGGCCCTGTCGGTCATCGAACGCACCCGCGAGATCGGGCTCATGCGGGCCATCGGCCTCTCCCGCCGCCAGCTGCGACGGATGATCCGGCTGGAGTCGGTGGTCATCGCCCTCTTCGGCGCGCTGCTCGGACTCGGGCTCGGCATGGGCTGGGGCGCCTCCGCGCAGCAGCTCCTCGCCCTCGAGGGCCTCACCGTCCTCGAGATCCCCTGGCCCACCATCCTCGGCGTCTTCGCCGGCTCCGCGCTGGTCGGCCTCCTCGCCGCCCTCATCCCCGCGTTCCGGGCGGGCCGCATGAACGTCCTCGACGCCATCGCCACCGAGTAACCCTCCCGGGCCTCCCGGCCCCTCGACCCCGAGGCCCCGCCCACCCCCCGGGCGGGGCCTCGGTTCGTCCCGGGGCGCCCCGGACCCGGACCCGGCCTCGGCCTTCAGCGTTCGGGCGTCGGGTGTCGGGCGTCAGGCGTCGGGCGTCGGGCGTCGGGCGTCAGCCGTCAGCCACACGGACCCGCCCGCGGCACGGGCCGAGCCCCGCAGCCGCCGACGGGTCGCGGGGAGCGTGCCGAGGCGGGAGCAACGTGCCGGCACACAGGCCGCGTGACGGACCGCCCACCGGGGCGTCACTCCGCCAGGGCCGCCGCGTCCGCCACCGGAGGCACCGGGATCACCGCGGAGACCCGGAACCCGCCCGGGTCCGTCGGCCCCGCCACGAACGCACCACCCAGCGACGTCACCCGCTCCCGCATCCCCAGCAGACCGTTCCCGCCCGACGGGAGCCCCGGCTCCGCCCCGGCCGGACCGCCGCCCGCCGGCTCGTTCTCCACCTGCATCGCCACCTCCCCCTCCCGGTGGGCCACCCGCACCCGCGTCCGCGCCCCCGCCGCGTGCTTGTGCACATTCGTCAACGCCTCCTGGACCACCCGGAACGCCGTCCGCTCCACCACCGGCGGATACCCCGGCGACTCCCCCTCCTCCAGGAACTCCACGACCACGCCCGCCGCCCGCGACTGCCCCACCAGCTCACCCAGCGCCGACAACCGCGCGGGACCCCCGGTCTCCGCCTCGTCCCCGACGCCGCCCCGCTGCTCCGGTATCCGCGGCGCCACCGCCGCCTCCCGCGAGGCCGACACCGGCGCCGCGCCCGCCGCCGGCGTGCTCCGCAGCACCCCCAGCATCTCCCGCAGCTCGGTCAGCGCCTGCCGGCCCATGTCCCCCACCAGCGCCGCGTTCCGCACCGCCTTCTCCGGGTCCTTCAACGCCACCGCCTGCAACGCCGCCGCGTGCACCACCATCAGCGACACGCGGTGCGCCACCACGTCGTGCATCTCCCGGGCGATCCGCCGGCGCTCCTCGTTCCGCGCCCACTCCGCCCGCTCCTCGGCCCGCTCGGCCAGCAGCTGCAGCTCCCGCTCCAGACTGTCCGCACGCTCCCGCAACGACTCCATCAGCCGCCGCCGCGCGCCCACGTACAGGCCCAGCAGCACGGGCGGCGCGGTGTGCCCCAGCGCGGTGGTGACCGCGGCGAACAGCTGGAACCACCCGTCCACCTCAGGGCTCGTGCGCACCAGCGTCACCACCAGCACCCCGGTCAGCGACATCCCGGCCAGCGCACCCGTCAGGCGGCGCGGCAGGTCGGAGGAGGCCACCGTGTACAGGCCGACCACCGCCAGCAGGAAGCCCATCAGCGCGGGCGTGACCGCGAGGCCGACCAGCACCACCGCCACCGGCCACCGGCGGCGGAACCCGAGCACCGCGCCCACCAGCAGGCCGAACACCACGCCCACGGCCACCGGCAGCCCGGCGTCCCGGGCGAAGCCCACACCCTCGACCGCGCACTCCACGGACGACGCCAGCGCCAGCGAGGCGTCCAGCACCACCGCGCGCCAGCGGTGCCACCAGCCCCCCGCGGCCCCGACCGCGGGCCCGCCCACGGCCTCCGCCGCCGGCCCGGCCCGCTCCACCGCCGTCCTTCGCTCTTCCCCCGTCGTGGTCATGCGCCCAGCCTACGGAAGGAGTCCAGTGACGTTCCTGCGGGTTTGCGGGTGGACATATCGATACATGGCCATCGAACTCAAGGTAAAAGCGCTCGAACTGGTGAATCGATCAGGAAACCGTTCCGAACCCGCCCGGACAGGCGGAGAGTGAACCCATGGAACAGCACGAACCCCCACCCGACGACCTCCCGAACCAAGCCGTCGCCCTCCGCCGGCAAGGCCTCAGCACCCGCCAGATCCGCGAGGAACTGGGCATCAACAACTGGGACCTCCGCCCTCTCCTCGCGGGCGAGCCGCCGCCCGAGTGGACCAAGCGCCCCCGCGCCAAGGACGATCTCCGGGAACGCGCCCGCGAGCTCCGCGCCCAGGGCTGGACCTACGACCAGATCAAGGCCGAGCTCGGCTGCTCCAAGAGCTCCGTGTCCCTGTGGGTCAGGGACCTGCCCACCCCACCACGCAAACGCCGCACCCAGGAGGAAGCTTCCGAGATCGGGAAACGCGCCTGGGAGGCCCGACTACAGATCCGCGAGGCAGAACGACAACAGACGAAGGAGGCGGCCAGGCGCGAGATTGGAGCCCTGTCCGAGCGCGAACTCTTCATCGCCGGAGTCGCCCTCTACTGGGCCGAGGGATCAAAGGACAAGCCATACGCCCGCCGCGAGCGCGTCGTCTTCGTCAACAGCGACCCCGGGGTGATCAGGACCTACCTCGCCTGGCTCCGCCTGGTGGGTACCCCCCGTGAACGCCTGCGCTTCGCCGTGATGATTCACGAGGGAGCTGATGCACAAGCCGCCGAGGCGTATTGGGCGGAACTGACGGGCTCCGACGCATCCGCCTTCTACAAGACCACCCTGAAGAGACACAACCCGAAGACAGCCCGGAGGAACACTGGCGAGAACTACCGGGGCTGCCTCGTCGTATATGTCCTCCAGGCAGCCGACTTGTACCGTCGCATCGAAGGGGCTTGGTGCGGCATAGTAGAGGCCGCGACATCGATGGACGGGCAGGATGTCCGTTTCAGGTAGATATGCAGTCCCCTGTGGTGTAATTGGCAACACGGGCGGTTTTGGTCCGCTAATTTCGGGTTCAAGTCCTGACAGGGGAGCGTCAAACTCGGGTCCTGACCGCGCTCGCGGTCGGGGCCCGTTCGCATGTGCTGGTCACCGACCCCCCGGTATCCTGCGAGGGTCCCACTCGTAATACAGCCGAAGGGCACCACCGTGAGCGCCATCCGCCCGGCCGCCGTCGTCGTACTCGCAGCGGGTGAGGGCACCCGCATGCGGTCCGCCACCCCCAAGGTTCTGCACACCCTCTGCGGCCGGTCGCTGGTGGGCCACGTGCTCGCGGCCTCCCGGGAGCTGGAGCCGGAGAACCTGGTGGCGGTCGTGGGCCACGCCCGCGAACAGGTGACGGCGCACCTCGGTGAGATCGACGCCGCCGTGCGCACCGCCGTGCAGGAGGAGCAGAACGGCACCGGTCACGCCGTCCGCATCGCGCTGGCGGAGCTGGGCGAGCAGAACGGCACCGTGGTGGTGGTCTGCGGCGACACCCCGCTGCTGCGCGGCGAGACCCTGCGCTCGCTCGCGCAGACGCACGCCGCCGACGGGAACGCGGTGACGGTGCTGACCGCCGAGGTCCCGGACGCGACCGGTTACGGCCGGATCGTCCGTGACGAGCAGGGCGCGGTGACGGGCATCGTGGAGCACAAGGACGCCTCCGAGGCCCAGCGGGCGATCCGGGAGATCAACTCGGGCGTGTTCGCGTTCGACGGCCGGCTGCTCGCGGACGCGCTGGGCCGGCTGCGCACGGACAACAGCCAGGGCGAGGAGTACCTGACGGACGTCCTCGGCATCCTGCGCGCGGACGGTCACCGGGTCGGGGCGAGCGTGGCGGTGGACCACCGGGAGATCGCGGGCATCAACAACCGGGTGCAGCTGTCGGAGGCGCGGCGGATCCTGAACGAGCGGCTGCTGGAGCAGGCGATGCTGTCCGGCGTGACGGTGGTGGATCCGGCGTCGACGTACCTGGAAGTGACGGTGACGTTCGGTCAGGACGCGCTGGTGCACCCGAACACGCAGCTGACGGGTTCGACGCATGTCGGCGAGGGCGCCGAGGTGGGTCCGAACAGCCGGCTGAACGACACCGAGGTGGGTCCGGGCGCGCGGCTGGACAACACGGTGGCGGACGGGGCGATCGTGGGGCCGGAGGCGTCGGTGGGTCCGTTCGCGTACCTGCGGCCCGGTACGCGGCTGGGTCTGCGGTCGAAGATCGGTACGTACGTGGAGACGAAGAAGGCGGAGATCGGTGAGGGGACGAAGGTCCCGCACCTGACCTATGTCGGTGACGCCACGATCGGTGAGCACACGAACATCGGCGCGGCCAGTGTGTTCGTGAACTACGACGGCCAGGAGAAGCACCACACAACGATCGGGTCGCACTGCCGTACCGGTGCGGACAACATGTTTGTGGCTCCTGTCACTGTCGGGGACGGCGCGTACACCGCGGCGGGGTCCGTGGTGACCACGCCGGTGCCGCCCGGTGCGCTGGGCGTGGCCCGTGCCCAGCAGCGGAATATCGAGGGTTGGGTGGTCCGGAAGCGTCCCGGGAGCGCGGCGGCGAAGGCGGCCGAGGAGGCGTCCCGGCGGGCGGGCGACGAGGGCTGACCGTGTTCAGGCCCGTCTGATCGGGCGTACCGTGATAAGTGCAGAAACCGCACCACCCCCCAGCCGGGCGGGCAGGCGCCGTCCGGCGCTCTCCCCTGCCCCGCCCGCTGTGAGACCACACCTCTGAGGAGACAGTGCTGTGACCGGGATCAAGACGACCGGCCAGAAGAAGATGATGTTCTTCTCCGGCCGCGCCCACCCCGAGCTTGCCGAGGAGGTGGCGCACCAGCTGGGCGTCGAGGTCGTCCCGACCAAGGCGTTCGACTTCGCGAACGGTGAGATCTACGTCCGTTACCAGGAGTCGGCGCGTGGCGCGGACTGCTTCCTGATGCAGAGCCACACGGCCCCCATCAACAAGTGGGTCATGGAGCAGCTGATCATGATCGACGCGCTGAAGCGTGCGTCGGCGCGGTCGATCACGGTGATCGTCCCGTTCTACGGCTATGCCCGTCAGGACAAGAAGCACCGTGGGCGTGAGCCGATCTCGGCGCGTCTGATCGCGGACCTGATGAAGACGGCGGGTGCGGACCGGATCCTGACGGTCGACCTGCACACGGACCAGATCCAGGGCTTCTTCGACGGTCCGGTGGACCACCTGTTCGCGCTGCCGCTGCTGGCGGACTACGTGGGCGCGAAGGTGGACCGGGACAAGCTGACGGTGGTCTCGCCGGACGCCGGCCGGGTGCGGGTGGCGGACCGCTGGTGCGACCGTCTGGGTGCTCCGCTGGCGATCGTGCACAAGCGGCGCGACAAGGACGTGGCGAACCAGGTGACGGTCCACGAGGTCGTGGGCGAGGTCAAGGACCGGGTGTGTGTGCTGGTCGACGACATGATCGACACGGCGGGCACGATCTGTGCGGCGGCGGACGCGCTGTTCGCGCACGGTGCGGCGGACGTGATCGTGACGGCGACGCACGGTGTGCTGTCGGGTCCGGCGGCGGACCGTCTGAAGAACTCGCGGGTGAGCGAGTTCGTGCTGACGAACACGCTGCCGACGCCGGGTGAGCTGGAGCTGGACAAGATCACGGTGCTGTCGATCGCTCCGACGATCGCGTCCGCGGTGCGTGAGGTGTTCCAGGACGGTTCGGTGACGAGCCTGTTCGACGAGCAGTGAGCCTCCGGTCCGGCTTCGCCGCCGGGCTCTGCTAGATCGTTTTTGTGCGGCCTCCTTGGCCGAGTAGACTCTGGGAGTTGCTCGGCGAGGGAGGCCGTACTTCTGTGTACGGCGGTCCGTTATCGACGCGCTCTTCGTAGCAGGCCGATGTTTGGCCGGGTGACCGATCCCGATCGCCGTACTCGTGTACGGCGGCCCGTTCCACTACGAGGAGTGTGAGCCATGTCCGAGGTGAAGCTTTCCGCCGAGACCCGTACCGAGTTCGGCAAGGGTGCGGCCCGTCGCATCCGCCGCGCGAACCAGGTTCCGGTCGTTCTGTACGGCCACGGCACCGAGCCGAAGCACCTGTCCCTGCCGGGTCACGACCTGCTGCTGGCGCTGCGTACGCCGAACGTCCTGATCTCCCTGTCGATCGACGGTGAGGCCACCGAGCTGGCGATCCCGAAGTCCGTGCAGCGTGACCCGCTGCGTGGCTTCCTGGAGCACGTCGACCTGCTGCTGGTCAAGCGGGGCGAGAAGGTCTCCGTCGAGATCCCGGTCGTCACCGAGGGCGAGCTCGCCCCGGGTGCCGGTCTGGTCGAGCTGGTCCAGGCGTCGCTGACGGTCGAGGCCGAGGCCACCCACATCCCCGAGTCCGTCGTGGTCTCCATCGAGGGCCTCGAGGCGGGTGCGAGCGTCCTGGCGAAGGACGTTCCGCTGCCCAAGGGTTCGTCGCTCGCGAGTGACGCGGAGGCCGTCGTGCTGTCCGTGGTCGCGCCGCAGGCGGAGGAGCCGACCGAGGGTGAGGCCGGCGAGGAGGCCGCCGCTCCCGAGGGCGACGTCGTCGACGAGGGCTGAGTTCTCGCGTAGTCGTGTCACCGGCCGCCGCTCCTTCGGGGGCGGCGGCCGGTGTCGTTTCCGCTTCAAGGGCCTGATTCCAGGGCCTGTTTCGGGGGCCTGTTTCCGGGGCCCGTTTCGAGGGCCTGTTTCCGGGGCCCGTTTCGAGGGTCTGTTTCCAGGGAGAGTGACGTGGTGTCCACTGACGCGAATGCCCCGTGGCTGGTGGTGGGGCTCGGCAATCCGGGGCCGGAGTACGCGATGAACCGGCACAACGTCGGCTTCATGGTGGCGGATCTGCTGGCCGGGCGGATGGGTGGCCGGTTCAAGCGGGCCGGCAAGGCGCAGGCGCAGGTGGTGGAGGGCCGGGTGGGTCCTCCGGGGCCGTTGGGGCGCCGGGTGGTGCTGGTGAAGCCGATGTCCTTCATGAACCTGTCCGGTGGTCCGGTGAACGCGCTGCGGGACTTCTACAAGGTGCCGCTGGCGCACGTGGTGGCGGTGCACGACGAGCTGGACATCGATCACGGGACGCTGCGCCTGAAGCTGGGTGGCGGTGACAACGGGCACAACGGTCTGAAGTCGATGACGAAGGCGATGGGTCCTGACTACCACCGGGTGCGGTTCGGGATCGGGCGGCCGCCGGGGCGGATGCCGGTGGCGGACTTCGTGCTGAAGGACTTCTCGTCGGTGGAGCGCAAGGAGCTGGACTTCTTCGTGGACCGGGCGGCCGACGCGGTCGAGGCGCTGGTCCTGGAGGGTCTCGAGCGGGCGCAGAGCGCGTACAACTCCTGATCGGCCGGCTGTTTCCGCTCCTGCGGGGGTGCGGCTGATCCGTGTGCGCCCCGGTGTGCCGTGCCCGCTCCCCCAGGTTCGGCGAATCCGCTTCCCGTCCCGGCCCCCGCCCGTACTCTGATGTGCAGTACCGGTGGGGGCCGGTGCCGTTCAGGGGGCGAGTCGGTCGGGTACGGCGTCCGGACCCGGTGGGCGGAGAGGCGTGCGGACGAGGGCTCGGCGGCGGCCGGCCCTGTGTCGTCCGGTGCGGTTCGCTGTCGCCGGGGCCCGGCGGCCTGGGTTTCGGTCCGGGCGTCGTGCCGGCATCGCCGATGGGCGCCGGCGCCGGGACGCGTTCCGGGGCGCCGGCGCCGCGGCGCGTGCCCCCGCACACTAGGCAGACGGGACGGGGTGGGTCGTATGGTCCGCGTTCGGGTGCTGGTCGTCGACGACCACCGCATCTTCGCCGAGTCGCTGGCCGCCGCCCTGGCGGCCGAGCCCGACGTGGACGTGTCCGCGGCGGGCAGCACGGTGGCGGCGCTGAGATGTCTGGAGCGGGCGGCGTCGGAGGGGCGGCGTTTCGACGTGCTGCTGGTCGACGCGGATCTGGGCGGCGGGCATCCGGGGGTTTCCGGTGCCGTGGGTGCGGGTTCTTCGGCAGGGGCCAGGTTGTCGTTGCCGTCCCAGGCTTCCGGGGGGCCGGCGGCCGCGGGTGCGGAGGGTGCGGGCCTGGTGGCGGGTGACGGGATCGCGCTGGTGGCGACGGTGCGGTCGGCGCATCCGGGCGTGCGGACGGTGGTGCTGGCGGAGAAGGACGATCCGCGGCGGGCCGCGCAGGCGTTGCAGGCGGGGGCGTCGGGCTGGGTGGCGAAGGACTGTTCGCTGTCGCGGCTGCTGACGGTGGTGCGGGGGGTGCTGCGGGACGAGACGCATCTGCCGCCGGCCCTGCTGACGGGGGTGCTGCGGGAGATGACCGCGGCGCGGCGGCACCGGACGGAGAGCGAGCGGCTGGTGGAGTCGCTGACGCCGCGTGAGCGTGAGGTGCTGCGCTGCATGGTGGCGGGGCTGGGCCGCAAGGCGGTCGCGGAGCGGCTGTTCCTGTCGCCGCACACGGTGCGCACGCACATGCAGAACGTGCTGGGGAAGCTGGGCGTGCACTCGACGCTGGCGGCGGTGGCGCTGGCGCGCCGGGCCGGGGTGGGGCCGGTGGACCTAGCCGGGGATGTTGTCGAACGGGGCGGTCAGCCGGCGTAGCAGGGTGGCGAGTTCGCCGCGTTCGCCGCGGGACAGCTCGGACAGCAGGGCGCGTTCCTGGTCGAGGAGGCCGGCGAGGGCCAGGTCGGCCCGGTTCTTGCCCTCCTCGGTGAGGCGGACGAGGACGCCGCGGCGGTCGCTGGGGTCGGGGAGGCGTTCGACGAGGCTCTTCTTGGTGAGCCGGTCGATGCGGTTGGTCATCGTGCCGGAGGTGACCAGGGTCTGGGTGAGGAGCTGGCCCGGGGAGAGCTGGTAGGGGGCTCCGGCGCGGCGCAGCGCGGTGAGCACGTCGAACTCCCAGGGTTCGAGGTGGTGCTCGGAGAAGGCGAGCCGGCGGGCGCGGTCGAGGTGGCGGGCGAGCCGGCTGACCCGGCTGAGCACTTCGAGTGGTTCCACGTCGAGGTCCGGGCGCTCCCGGCGCCATGCTGCGACCAGCCGATCGACCTCGTCCTCCATGCGATCAGTGTAGTGGTTGTGTCGACGTGAAGTCTCTTGACGTCCAGTGTCTTGATGTCGATTCTCTTGACGTCGAGATACCTGCCTGGTGCACTGGGGTCATGAACTGGGATGCCGAGCAGTACTTGCGTCATGCGGGCGACCGCGCACGGCCGTTCGCCGATCTGCTGGCCCGGGTGCCCGGGCTGCCCGGGTCCACGCCGCGGATCGCGGACCTGGGCTGCGGGCCGGGCAACACGACGGCGGCGCTGCTCGCGGGGAGGTGGCCCGGGGCGCGGATCACCGGGTACGACAACTCGCCGGCGATGCTGGAGCGGGCGGCCGCGCTGGCCGGTCCGACGGAGGGCGGGGGCTCGCTGGAGTTCGCCCACGCGGACCTCACGGAGTGGAAGCCCGGCGGGTCGTACGACCTGATCGTCTCCAACGCGGCGCTGCACTGGGTGCCGGGGCACGTGGAGGCGCTGCCGGGGTGGGCGGACGCGTTGCCGCCGGGCGGGGTGCTGGCGTTCCAGGTGCCGTACAACCTGGACGCGCCGGCGCACGCGCTGATGCGGGAGACCGCGCGGGGCCCGCGGTGGGCGGAGCGGCTGGCGGGGGTGCTGCGGGGCACGGACTCGGTCGCCGATCCGGCCGTCTACCTGGACCTCTTCGCGCGGCTCGGGTTCGCGGTGGACGTCTGGGAGACGACGTACCTGCACGTGCTGCCCGGCGAGGACGCGGTGCTGGACTGGGTGTCGGGCACGGGGCTGCGGCCCGTGCTGGCGGCGCTGTCCGACGATCCCGAGGCGCGGGACGCGTTCGTCGCCGCGTACGCGGCGCGGCTGCGGGAGGCCTACCCGCGCCACCCGTACGGCACGGTCCTGCCCTTCCGCCGCCTGTTCTGCGTGGCGGTGGCCCCGGCCTAGGGTCTGTCCGGCGGATCACGCACGTGGGTCGCGGGGTCTGGCACGCACGTCTGCGGCGTTGTCGCCGGACCGGACGCGCCCTGCGGCAGGCGCCGTCTCCCGTCAGGTTCCGGGGGGCCGCTGCCTCTGGGGGCTGTCGGTCGTCATCGGGAGGCTGCGCAGTGCCAGGGCAGTCGGTGGGGGCAGCGGCGTGTTGGCCCTGTCGGTGCGGAACGACTGGAGCAGATAGGCCACCAGGCGCCGGGACGCCGCACCGTCGTCCGGCAGGGCGGTCACCAGGGCGCCGTGCGCCAGCAGGACCACGGCGAGGTCGGAGGGGTGGAAGTCGGCCCGCAGCGCGCCCGACGCCTGGGCCCTGCGGACCAGGGTCGTGAAGTCCCGCTCGGCTCGTCGCCGGGACCGCGCGTGTTCCGACGTGCTGTCCGGGAAGGCCGCGACGAACGCGGCGGGGAACCCGCGTTCCTCCCGTTGCAGGGCGCAGACCGTCTCGACCAGCTGCTGGAAGCCCTGCCACGGGTCAGGGGCGGCCAGAGCCTCGGTGAGCGCCCGCGCGCAGGTCTCGGTCTGCTGCGCGAACGCGCCCCGCACCAGGGCGTCCCGGGTGGGGAAATGCCGGTACAGCGTCGCCACGCCGACCCCGGCCCGTCGGGCGACGGTCGCCATCGGGGCGTCGATCCCGTGCTCCGCGAAGACCGCACGGGCCGCGACCAGGACGCGTTCCCGGTTGCGCCGGGCGTCGGCCCGCACCCCGTCCCGGGCTGTGATCCGAGATGATTCCGCCATCGCTGTCTCTCACTTCCGGCCCAAACGGACGATTGCGTCCACTTAAGAGCTTACGGTCGGTGCCAGACCCCTGTACGGCCCCCCGGCGGCAAAGGCAGACGATGAACGACCGCAACGACCGCATGATGAAGGCAGTGCTCTACGACCGCTACGGCGGCCCCGACGTGCTCTACACGGGCCGCGTGCCACGCCCCGAGCCGGCCCCCGGTGAGGTCCTCGTGCGGGTGCGCGCGTTCAGCGTCAACGGCGGCGAACTGGCGGCCCGTGCCGGCCGCCTCCGGCTCCTCACCGGCCGGACCTTCCCCAAGCGCGTCGGCCTGGACTTCACCGGCGAGGTCGCCGCGCTGGGGGCCGGAGTCACGGGGCTTGCGGCCGGTTACCGCGTGTGGGGGGTGTTGGGCCGCACCTCCGGGTTCGGCAGCGCCGCCGAGTACGTGACCGTGCCCGCCGAGCGGGTCGGCCGGCTCCCCGACGGCCTTGACCTGGTGGACGCCGCCGCGCTGCCGGTGGCCACCACGGCCATCACCGCGCTGCGGGACAAGGCCGGGCTGCGTCCCGGCGAACGACTCCTCGTCCGGGGCGCGGCGGGCGGTGTCGGCAACGCCGCCGTCCAGCTCGGACGGGCGTACGGCGCCGAGGTGACGGCCCTGGCCCGCGCGGCCAACCTCGACTTCGTCCGCGGGCTCGGCGCGCACGAGGCCGTGGACCACCGGACCGTGCGGCCGACGGAACTGGGCCGCTTCGACGTGATCCTGGACACCGCGGGGACCGACCTGCGGGCCTTCCGGCGCCTGCTGAATCCCGGCGGGCGCATGGTCGCCATCGCCTTCGACCTGAAGCGGCCCGCCGCGTCGCTCGGCTACCTCGCGGCCGGCACGGTTCACGGACGCGGCCGGGTGCGCTTCTTCAGCGGGAACCCCACGCGGGCGGACTTCGACGACCTCGCCCGCCATGTGGTCGAGGGGAAGCTGAGGCCCGCGGTGGACACGGTCTTCCCCCTGGAGGAGACGGCAGCGGCACACCGGGCGCTGGAGGCGGGCGGCGTCCGGGGCAAGTACGTGGTCAGGGTCGCGTAGGACGTCCGCGGACGTACTGATCACGGCCGCTCGCCGGGGCCCGGGTCAGGACTTGCGGTGGCCGATGAGTTTGGGCTTCTGCTCGAGGCCGTCGAGGCCGTGCCAGGCGAGGTTGACGAGGTGCGCGGCGACCTCCGCCTTCTTGGGACGGCGGACGTCGAGCCACCACTGCCCGGTGAGGGCGACCATGCCCACCAGCGCCTGCGCGTACAGCGGCGCCAGCTTCGGGTCGAACCCCCGGCTCTTGAACTCCCGCCCGAGGATGTCCTCGACCTGCGTCGCGATGTCGGAGATCAGCGAGGCGAAGGTCCCGGTGGACTGCGGGATCGGGGAGTCCCGCACCAGGATGCGGAAGCCGTCGGTGTACTCCTCGATGTAGTCGAGGAGGGCGAACGCAGCCTGTTCGCACAGCTCCCGCGGGTGGCCGGCCGTCAGCGAGCTGGTCACCATGTCGAGCAGCCGCCGCATCTCACGGTCGACGACCACCGCGTAGAGCCCTTCCTTGCCGCCGAAGTGCTCGTAGACCACCGGCTTGGAGACCCCGGCCCTGGCCGCGATCTCCTCCACGGAGGTCCCCTCGAAGCCCTTCGCGGCGAAGAGGGTGCGTCCGATCTCCAGCAGCTGCTGGCGTCGCTCCGCTCCCGTCATCCGGGTGCGGCGCGTGCGCCTCGGCGGTTTGCCGTCGCGCGTCTCGTCGCGGGTCCGGTCGTCGTCGCTGGAGCTGCTGGAGTCGGTCACCACATGACAATCATGCCGCGTCGGCCGTGGCGCGCTCCCGGCGGGACCGGCGGGCGTCGGGATCACGCCGCGCGGCGAGCCGCTCCTCGGAGGGCCAGCGGACGTCGTAGGCCCAGCCGAGCTGTTCGAACCAGCGGATGAACCGCGCCGAGGAGTCGATCTGCCCCTTGAACACGCCGTGGCGGGCGGAGGTCGGGTCGGCGTGGTGCAGGTTGTGCCAGGACTCGCCGCAGGACAGGACGGCCAGCCACCACACGTTGCCGGAGCGGTCGCGGGACTTGAAGGGGCGCTTGCCGGTGGCGTGGCAGATGGAGTTGATGGACCAGGTCACGTGGTGCAGCAGGGCGACCCGGACGAGGGATCCCCAGAAGAACGCGGTGAAGGCGCCCCACCAGGACATGGTGACCAGGCCGCCGACGATCGGCGGGATGGCCAGGGACAGGATGGTCCAGCCGATGAACTGGCGGGAGATGGCGCGCAGCGCCGGGTCCTTGATCAGGTCGGGCGCGTACTTGTCCTGCGGGGTGCGCTCCTCGTCGAACATCCAGCCGATGTGCGCCCACCAGAGGCCCTTGATCAGGGCGGGGACGCTCTCGCCGTAGCGCCACGGCGAGTGCGGGTCGCCCTCGGCGTCGGAGAACTTGTGGTGGCGGCGGTGGTCGGCCACCCAGCGGACCAGCGGGCCCTCGACGGCCATGGACCCCATGATGGCGAGGAAGATCTTCAGCGGGCGCTTGGCCTTGAAGGAACCGTGCGTGAAGTGGCGGTGGTACCCGATGGTCACACCGTGGCAGCCCCAGTAGTAGAAGAAGACCATCAGGCCCAGGTCGAGCCAGCTCACCCCCCAGCCCCAGGCCAGCGGCACGGCCGCCACCAGGGCCGCGAACGGCACGATGATGAAGAGGAGCAGGGCGATCTGTTCGATCGAGCGCTTCTGCTCGCCACCGAGGGTGGCGCTGGGCAGAGGCTTTCCGGCGGCGTCTACGTCCCGCGAGTCTTCGTCGAGCACTTCGGAGCTGGTCGTCATCGGCATCCCTCGAGTGGTGGAGAAGGGCAGGCAAGGGGCGGGGTGACGGAGTTCCGCGGGTGTCCCACTTCCTACGGTTCCGTAACCTACGGCATCGTAAGTATGGCAGCGCCGTGTCTCACAGCAAGAGCCGTTCGCCCGCGTGTGCCGGTGGCTGCCTATCCTTAGACCCGGTCGGACAGCGCGGTCCGCTCCTCTATTCAGTCTCTTCCCGGACGAACCGAGCCCGAAAGCCGTGAACGGCCGCACGGGTGGTGCGTCCGGGTGCCCTGCCAGACAGAGCTTCACCGTTGCAAGGAGCCGCACCTGTGAGCAGTGTCGACGACCGGACCACCACCACGAGCAGCGAACTGCGGAGCGACATCCGCCGTCTGGGTGACCTTCTGGGTCAGACCCTGGTCCGGCAGGAAGGTCCTGAGCTGCTGGAGCTCGTGGAGAAGGTCCGCAGACTGACCCGGGAGGACGGCGAGGCCGCGGCCGAGCTGCTCCGGGGCACCGAGCTGGAGACGGCCGCCAAGCTGGTACGTGCCTTCTCCACCTACTTTCATCTCGCGAACGTCACCGAGCAGGTGCACCGAGGGCGTGAACTGCGGGCGCGCCGCGCGGCGGAAGGCAGCCAGCTGGCCCGTACGGCGGACCGGCTGAAGGACGCGGACCCCGCGCACCTGCGGGAGACCGTGCGCAACCTCAACATCCGCCCGGTGTTCACGGCGCACCCGACGGAGGCCGCGCGCCGCTCCGTGCTGAACAAGCTGCGGCGCATCGCGCACCTGCTGGAGACGCCGGTGATCGAGGCGGACCGTCGCCGTCACGACACCCGGCTGGCCGAGAACATCGACCTGGTGTGGCAGACGGACGAGCTGCGGGTGGTGCGTCCGGAGCCGGCCGACGAGGCCCGCAACGCGATCTACTACCTGGACGAGCTGCACGCCGGCGCGGTCGGCGACGTCCTGGAGGACCTGACCGCCGAGCTGGAGCGGATCGGCGTCGAGCTGCCGGACGAGACGCGGCCGCTGACCTTCGGCACCTGGATCGGCGGTGACCGGGACGGCAACCCGAACGTCACCCCGCAGGTGACGTGGGACGTGCTGATCCTTCAGCACGAGCACGGCATCAACGACGCGCTGGAGATGATCGACGAGCTCCGCGGGTTCCTCTCCAACTCGATCCGCTACACCGGCGCCACCGAGGAGCTGCTGGAGTCGCTGGGGCAGGACCTGGAGGTCCTGCACGAGATCAGCCCGCGCTACAAGCGGCTGAACGCCGAGGAACCGTACCGGCTGAAGGCGACCTGCATCCGGCAGAAGCTGCTCAACACCAAGGAGCGGCTGGCCAAGGGCACGGCGCACCGGCCGGGCCGCGACTACCTCGGCACCGCGCAGCTGCTGGCCGACCTGGTGCTGATCCAGACGTCGCTGCGCGAGCACCGGGCCGGGCTGTTCGCGGACGGCCGGATGGACCGCACGATCCGCACGCTGTCGGCGTTCGGTCTCCAGCTGGCCACCATGGACGTGCGGGAGCACGCCGACGCCCACCACCACGCGCTGGGCCAGCTCTTCGACCGTCTGGGCGAGGAGTCCTGGCGGTACGCGGACATGCCGCGGGACTACCGGACGCGGCTGCTGGCCAAGGAGCTGCGTTCGCGCCGCCCGCTGGCGCCGAGCCCGGCCCCGCTGGACAAGGCGGGCACGAAGACGCTGGGCACCTTCGACACGATCAAGCGCGCGCTCGACGTCTTCGGGCCCGAGGTCATCGAGTCGTACATCATCTCGATGTGCCAGGGCGCGGACGACGTCTTCGCGGCGGCGGTGCTGGCCCGCGAGGCGGGACTGCTCGACCTGCACGCCGGCTGGGCGAAGATCGGCATCGTGCCGCTGCTGGAGACCACGGACGAGCTCAAGGCCGCGGACACCATCCTCGACGACATGCTCTCCGACCCGTCCTACCGGCGCCTGGTGGCGCTGCGGGGCGACGTGCAGGAGGTCATGCTCGGCTACTCGGACTCCTCGAAGTTCGGCGGCATCACCACCAGTCAGTGGGAGATCCACCGCGCCCAGCGGCGGCTGCGTGACGTGGCGCACCGGCACGGGGTGCGGTTGCGGCTGTTCCACGGCCGGGGCGGCACGGTCGGCCGTGGCGGCGGCCCGTCGCACGACGCGGTGCTGGCGCAGCCGTGGGGCACGCTGGAGGGCGAGATCAAGGTGACCGAGCAGGGCGAGGTCATCTCCGACAAGTACCTGGTGCCGTCGCTGGCCCGGGAGAACCTCGAGCTGACGGTGGCGGCGACGCTGCAGGCCTCGGCGCTGCACACCTCGCCGCGGCAGTCGGTGGAGGCGCTGGCCCGCTGGGACGCGGCGATGGAGGTCGTCTCCGACGCCGCCCATGTGGCGTACCGCAAGCTGGTGGAGGACCCGGACCTGCCGGCGTACTTCTTCGCCTCCACCCCGGTGGACCAGCTGGCCGACCTGCACCTGGGCTCGCGGCCCTCGCGCCGGCCGGACGCGGGCGGTGGCCTGGACTCGCTGCGGGCGATCCCGTGGGTGTTCGGCTGGACGCAGTCCCGGCAGATCGTGCCGGGCTGGTTCGGCGTGGGTTCCGGCCTGAAGGCGCTGCGGGAGGCGGGTCTGGACCCGGTCCTGGCGGAGATGCACCAGGAGTGGCACTTCTTCCGGAACTTCATCTCCAACGTCGAGATGACGCTGGCGAAGACGGACCTGCGGATCGCGTCGCTGTACGTCGACAACCTGGTGCCCGAGGAGCTGAAGCACGTCTTCGACGCGATCAAGGCGGAGCACGAGCTCACGGTGGCGGAGGTCCTGAAGGTCACCGGTGAGACGGAGCTGCTGGACGCGAACCCGGTGCTGAAGCAGACCTTCGCGATCCGCGACGCCTACCTGGACCCGATCTCCTACCTCCAGGTGATGCTGCTGAAGCGGCAGCGCGACGAGGCGGCGGCCGGCCAGGAGGTCGACCCGCTGCTGTCGCGGGCGCTGCTGCTGACCGTCAACGGTGTGGCCGCGGGCCTGCGCAACACCGGCTGACCCGCCCCGCGGACGCCACGGCGCCCCCTCCCCGCCGTCGCGGGGAGGGGGCGCCGTCGTGTGCGGCGACGGACACGGCCCACCGCACGGCACCCCGCACGGGACGGCGTCACGCGCCCCGACGACCCGACGACCCGACGACCCGACGCCCCGACGACCCGACGACCCGACGACCCGACGACCCGACGACCCGAACGAGTTACGGCGGGCGAGGCGAACGGGTGACGGCGGACGCGGCACACGTGACGGCGAGCGCCGCGTCAGGAACGCGTCGCCCCGGCCGCCTCGACCGCCCGGTACACGCCCTCCGCGCCCACCCGCCGGGCGTAGGCCGCGAGCCCCTCGGTGGTGTCGCCGGCCCAGCCGACGTAGCCGTCGGGGCGGACGAGGAAGACGCCTTCGCCGTACGCCGTGAGGTGGGCGGCGGCGTCCACGGTGAGCAGGGTCCAGTGCGGGCCGCGGAAGGCGTCGAAGAGGCGGGTCTCCCCCAGCCGCCCGTCGGGGGCGCGGTCCCCGGCCCGCAGCGGGCCGGGGGCCTGCCGGGTCTCCTCGGCGAGGGAGGAGGTCCGGTAGCCGAGGGAGAGCTGGCGGGTGGCGTCGCCGCGGCGCGTCTCGCCCCGGTGGATGCTGGTGGACAGACCGAGCATGTCGGCGGCGACCGGGCGGCGTTCCTCCTCGTAGGTGTCCAGGAGGGAGGCGGGCGCGGCGCCCCGCAGCACCGCGTCGAGCTTCCAGCCGAGGTTGTACGCGTCCTGCACGCTGGTGTTGAGGCCCTGGCCGCCGGCCGGGGAGTGCAGGTGCGCCGCGTCGCCGGCGAGGAGGACGCGGCCGTCGCGGAAGCGGTCGGCGAGCGCGGTGCGCGGGCGGAAGTCCGAGGCCCAGCGCACCTCGGTGACGTCCTCGGCGGTGAGGTGGGTGCGGGCCGCGACGAGTGCGCGGACGCCTTCCGGGGACGGGTCGACGGTGGCGCCCTCGGGGAAGCGGGCCACCATCTGGAAGTCGTCGGTGCCGGCGAGCGGGCAGAGCGCCAGGAAGTCCTCTCCCTCGCCGGACGGCGGGAACATGTGCCAGTTGTCGCGGTCCAGGCCGGTGAGGCGGACGTCGGCCACCAGGGTGGGGTTCGCCTCGAGCGTCTCGCCGGTCATGCCGATGCCGAGCGCCCGGCGGACCGCCGAGCGGCCGCCGTCGGCGGCGACCACGTAACGGGCCCGCAGGCCGGATCCGTCGGCGAACCGCACGGTGACCCCGTCCGCGTCCTGGGTGAGGCCGATCGCCTCCCGGCCGAAGGCGATCCGTCCGCCCAGCTCCTCCAGCCGCTCCCGCAGGATCTCCTGGGTGCGCCACTGCGCCACCATCCACGGCTCGTCGTAGGGCGCCTCCTCGGTGGGCTCCACCGGGTCGAACATCCGGTGCTCGCCGAGCCGTCGCCCGTCCCGCCACAGCATCCCGACCGGGTAGCCGCCCCCGGCCGCGCGGATCGCGCCGAGGATCCCGAGGTCGTCGAAGACCTCCATCGTGCGCGGCTGGATCCCCTTGCCGCGCGAGCCCGGGAAGAGCCCGTCGGCCCGCTCGACGACGAGCGCCCGCACCCCGCGCCGGGCCAGGTCCACGCCGAGCGTCAGCCCGCTCGGGCCCGCTCCCACCACCAGTACGTCCACGTGCGCAGTCATACGTCCCCCGTTCCTTAACGTCGTTAAGTTCTGCCGGCCACCCACCATGCGCTTAACGCCGTTAAACTGTCAAGCGTGACCACGAACCGCCGCACGCCCCTCGACCGGAAACGGGTCGCGGACGCCGCCTTGGACCTGCTGAACGAGGTGGGTCTGGAGGGCCTCACCCTCAGCGCCATCGGGCGGGAACTGGGCGTCAAGGCACCCGCGTTGTACTGGCACTTCAAGGACAAGCAGGCGCTGCTCGACGAGATGGCCACCGAGATGTACCGCCGGATGGTCGCCGACGGGGAGCTCGACCCCGCCGACAGCTGGCAGGAGCGGCTGCGCAAGTCCAACCACGGGCTGCGGGCGGCGCTCTGCCGCTACCGCGACGGCGCGAAGGTGTTCACCGGCTCACGCTTCACCGGCATCGAGCACGCCGAGCAGATGGAGGACAACCTGCGGCTGTTCACCGCCGCCGGCTTCACCCTGCCCCGAGCGGTCCGCGCGATCACCACGACGTACCTGTACACCCTCGGCTTCGTCGCCGAGGAACAAGGCATGGAGCCGCTGCCGAACGACCCGCCCGGGGGCCTCGACATCGAGGAACGCGCCCGGAAGATGGCCGCGTTCCCGCTGTCGGCCGCCGCGGGCGCGGAGATCTTCGCCGACTACGACCGGCACTTCTCGGAGGGCCTGGAGATCGTCATCGAGGGCATCGCGGCACGCCACCGGACCGCCTGACCGCCTGACCGCCGCCACGCGGCGGACGGCGGCAGGCGGCGGACAGCGGCAGGCGGCAGGACGGCCGGCTACGCCGGGTGGATGCGCCGGGCCCCGCGGGAGGGCACGGCCGGGAACACGCGGGGCGGCTGGTGACCGGCCCGGGCGAAGGCGGATCCGACCGCCGCGACGACCCCCTCGGCCCGGTCGTCGTCGACCAGGACGATGGCGGAGCCGCCGAACCCGCCGCCGGTCATCCGGGCCCCGAGCGCCCCCGCGTCCAGCGCGGCGTCGACCACCGTGTCGAGCTCGGGCGCGGAGACCCGGAAGTCGTCGCGCAGGGAGGCGTGGCCCTCGGTGAGGACCGGGCCGATGCCCCGGGTGTCACCGTCGTTCAGCAGCCGCACCACCCGCTCGACCCGCTCGTCCTCGGTGACGACGTGGCGGACCAGGCGGCGGAGCTCCTCGTCGTCCAGCCGGGCCAGGGCCTCGTCGAGCTCCGCGTACGGGATGTCCCGCAGGACGGGGACGCCGAGGAGTTCGGCGGCGCGCTCGCAGCCGGCCCGGCGCTTGCCGTACTCGCCGCCGCTGTGCGCGTGCTTGACCTGGGTGTCGACGACCAGCAGCCGCATCCCCTCGGCGGCGAGGTCGAAGGGGATCTGCCGCCGGGTGCCGTCGCGGGTGTCGAGGAAGAGCGCATGCCCGGCCTCGCAGCAGGCGGAGGCGGTCTGGTCCATGATCCCGGTGGGCGCGCCCACGTACTCGTTCTCCGCGCGCTGGCAGATCCGGGCGAGCAGCGCCCGGTCGAGGCCGAGGCCGAAGAGGTCGTCCAGGGCGAGGGCGACGACCACCTCCAGCGCCGCGGAGGAGGACAGTCCGGCCCCGCTGGGCACGGTGGAGGCGAGGTGGACGTCGGCGCCGGTGACCGCGTGGCCGCCCTCCAGCATGGCCCAGACGACGCCCGCCGGATAGGCGGTCCAGCGCTTGTCGGAGCCGGGCAGCAGCTCGTCCACCCGGCGCTCCACCACACCGCCGGGGACGTCCGCGGAGGACAGCCGCAGCAGGCCGTCCTCGCGGGGCGACACCGCGGCGACGGCGACCTGCGGCAGCGCGAAGGGCATGACGAAGCCGCCGTTGTAGTCGGTGTGCTCGCCGATCAGGTTGACCCGGCCGGGGGCCGCCCAGACGCCGGCCGGCTCGGCGCCGTACAGCTCGGTGAACCGCCGGGCGACGGCCTCGGCGGCGGCCGTGACGTCGGCGGGGTTCTGGACCGACTCGCTCATGTGCGGAAGGGCCTTCCGTGCGGAGGGGCTGACCGCGCGTGCGGGGGCGGCGCGGCAGGAGCTGACAGGCCGGCGGGGCTCACGCGTGGGCGCGTGCGAACGCCCAGGCGTCGGAGACGATGGTGGTGAGGTCGGCGCGGCGAGGGCGCCAGCCGAGCCGGTCGCGGGCGGTGGCGGCGGAGGCGACCAGCACGGCGGGGTCGCCGCCGCGGCGCGCGGCCACCTCCTCGGGGATCGGATGGCCGGTCACCCGGCGGACGGTGTCGATGACCTGGCGGACGGAGAAGCCGTTGCCGTTGCCCAGGTTGCAGATCAGGTGCTCGCCGGGCGTGGCGGCCTTCAGGGCCAGCAGATGGGCCTCGGCCAGGTCGGCGACGTGGATGTAGTCGCGCACGCAGGTGCCGTCCGGCGTCGGGTAGTCGTCGCCGTAGACGGAGATGTGGTCCCGGCGGCCGAGGGCGACCTGGAGGATCAGCGGGATCAGGTGCGACTCGGGGTCGTGCCGCTCACCGTGGTCGCCGTAGGCCCCGGCCACGTTGAAGTAGCGCAGGCTGACCGCGGCGAGGCCATGGGCGTTCGCCTCGCCGGTGATCATGTGGTCGACCGCCAGCTTGCTGGCGCCGTAGGGGTTGGTGGGCGCGGTGGGGGCGCTCTCCGGGATGGGGACCTCGGCGGGCTCGCCGTAGGTGGCGGCGGTGGAGGAGAACACCAGCCGGCGCACGCCCGCCTCGCGCATGGCGCCCAGCAGGGCCATGGAGCCGCCGACGTTGTTGCGCCAGTACTTCTCCGGCTTCACCACCGACTCGCCGACCTGCGAGGAGGCGGCGAAGTGCAGGACCGCGTCGAACGAGGGGTCGAGGATCCGCCCGGCCTCGTGCAGCCCGGCCTCGACGAACTCGGCGCCCTCGGGGACCCCTTCGCGCACGCCGGTGGACAGGTCGTCCAGGACGACCACCCGATGCCCGGCCTCCAGCAGGTGCTGGGCGACCACGCCGCCGATGTAGCCGGCCCCGCCGGTCACCAGGTAGGTACCCGCGCCCTGGCCCGTGCCCTGGCCCGTCTCCTCGCCCGGCCTCGCGCCCATGCCCTCGCTCACGCGCTCTCCACCTCCCGCAGTCGCGCCGCGGCCGCCTCCGGCGGCACGTCGTTGATGAACACTCCCACGCCCGACTCCGAGCCCGCGAGGAACTTCAGCTTGCCGGAGGTCCGGCGGATGGTGAACAGCTCCAGATGGAGGGCGAAGTCGTCCCGCGTCACCCCTTCGTACGCGTCCAAACCGCTGAACGGCGCCTGGTGCCAGGCGGCGATGTACGGGGTGGGCGGCTCGTCGGGGCCGAAGATCCGGTCGAAGCGGCGCAGCAGTTCGAGGTAGACGCGGGGGAACTCGGCGCGCTGGTCCTCGTCGAGCGCGGTCAGGTCGGGGACCCGGCGGCGCGGGTAGAGGTGCACCTCGTAGGGCCAGTGGGCGGCGTACGGGACGAAGGCGACCCAGTGCTCACCCGCCAGGACCAGTCGTTCCCCCGCCGACTCGCGCGCGACGATCTCGTCGAAGAGATTGGCGGTGTCCGCCTCGGCCCGGCGGGCCGCCAGCGACTGGAACATCCGCGCGGTACGCGGGGTGACGAAGGGGTAGGCGTAGATCTGCCCATGGGGGTGACCGAGCGTCACCCCGATCTCATGGCCCCGGTTCTCGAAGGGAAAGACCTGGACGACGGAGGGAAGATGCGCGAGTTCGGCGGTCCGGTCGGTCCAGGCGTCCAGCACCAGCCGGGCCTGCTCCTCGGAGAGCTGCGAGAACGACGCGTCATGGTCCTCGGTGAAGCAGACGACCTCGCAGCGCCCGGAGTCGCCGGCCAGCGAGGGGAAGCGGTTCTCGAAGACGGCCACGTCGTAGCTGCTGTCCGGGATCTCGCTGAGCCGCTCGCCGTGGGTGGGGCACAGCGGGCACTGGTCGGCCGGCGGGTGGTACGTGCGGCCCTGGCGGTGCGAGGCGACCGCGATGTCGTCGCCGAGCAGGTCGTCGTGACGCACCTCGGAGGTGGTCACGGTGGCGTCCAGGGGCCGCCGGTCGACGGCGTCGCGCGGCGCACCGTCCCGCAGGTCGTAGTAGATGAGCTCGCGCCCGTCGGCAAGCCGGGTCGAAGTCTTCCTCACCGTCGATCGCCTTCCCGCCGCACCGCCCGGCTCCCTCGGATGTCCCGTCCGGATGCGCGATGCCTCGAACAGAAGTCAACATAACAGACCACAACAGAACGCAACCCAATCGCCGATGTCACAATCAGGCGACGAGAAACAACAGGAGTGTTCAATCTCCGACAGCACCGGTAATCCATCCGCCGTGATCCCCGTAACGCGCGACGAAGCGAGTTCCTATGCCCCCCACACTTCTGGCAGCTGAGCTGCGACTCCCCGCCAACTGGCTGGACTACTGCCTGCTGGCCATCTACTTCCTCTTCGTGCTGGGCGTCGGCTTCCTGGCGCGCAAGTCGGTCAAGACGAGCCTCGACTTCTTCCTGTCCGGGCGCTCGCTGCCCGCGTGGGTCACGGGTCTCGCCTTCATCTCCGCCAACCTGGGCGCCACCGAGGTCCTCGGCATGGCCGCCAACAGCGCCCAGTACGGCGTGTACACGGTGCACTGGTACTGGATCGGCGCCATCCCGGCCATGGTCTTCCTCGGCCTGGTGATGATGCCGTTCTACTACGGCTCCAAGGTCCGCTCGGTGCCCGAGTTCCTGCTGCTGCGCTTCGACAAGTCGGCGCACCTGCTGTCCTCGGTGCTGTTCGCCTTCGCGGCCATCCTGATCGCGGGCGTCAACCTGTACTCGCTGGCGATCGTGGTCGAGGCGCTGCTGGGCTGGCCGGAGTGGGTGGCCATCGTGGTGGCGGGCTTCTTCGTCCTCGCGTACATCACCATCGGTGGTCTGTCCTCGGCGATCTACAACGAGGTGCTGCAGTTCTTCGTGATCCTGGCGGCGCTCATCCCGATCACGGTCCTCGGTCTGAAGCGGGTCGGCGGCTGGGACGGCCTGACCGACTCGCTGACCGCGCAGAAGGGCGGCGACTTCGTCACCGCCTGGGGCGGAACCGGCATCGGCAGCGACAACCCGCTGGGCGCGAACTGGCTGACCATCGTCCTGGGCCTGGGCTTCGTGCTCTCCTTCGGCTACTGGACGACCAACTTCGCCGAGGTCCAGCGCGCGCTGTCCGCCAAGAACCTCTCCGCCGCCCAGCGCACCCCGCTGATCGCCGCGTTCCCGAAGATCTTCATCGTCTTCCTGGTGATGATCCCGGGTCTGGTCGCCGCGGTGCTGGTCCCGAAGATCGGCAGCGCCTCCTCGGGCCTGGAGTACAACGACGCGATCCCGTACCTGATGGGCCAGCTGCTGCCCAACGGTGTGCTCGGCATCGCGATCACCGGTCTGGTGGCGGCGTTCATGGCCGGTATGGCGGCCAACGTGTCGTCCTTCAACACCGTCTTCACCACGGACATCTGGGCCAAGTACATCAAGCGCGGCCAGGAGGACTCCTACTACCTGCGCTTCGGCCGGATGATCACCGTCCTGGGCGTGCTGGCCTCGATGGGCACGGCGTTCCTCGCGTCGACCTTCTCGAACATCATGGCCTACCTGCAGACGCTGTTCTCCTTCTTCAACGTGCCGATGTTCGTGGTGTTCATCATCGGCATGTTCTGGAAGCGGGCGTCGATGGTCTCCGGCTTCTGGGGTCTGCTCGCCGGCACGGTCTCCGCGATGATCAACTACTTCGTGATCTACAAGCAGGGCGTCATCGACATCCCCTCCGACCAGGGCGCCAACTTCGTCTCGGCGATCGTCGGCTTCGTGGCCGGCGCGGTGGTCATGGTCGCGGTCTCGCTCTTCACCAAGCCCAAGCCGATGGAGGAACTGCAGGGTCTCGTCTACGGCACCAAGTCGCCGGGCATGTCCGAGCCGCCCGCCGAGGGCGACGACGCCTGGTACCGCAAGCCGGCCCTGCTGGGCTGGAGCGCGATCATCCTGGCCGCCGCCTGCTACATCCCGTTCTCGTTCTAGCGACGAACGCGGGAGAATGGAGAGACCATGTCCGAGTTTTCCGAGAAGGACGTCCAGCGGTCGGTCAGTGATCTGGAGACCAAGTCCGCCAGTGCCGCCCGCCTCTTCGACGTCCGCCGCATCATCGGCCTGCTGTTCGTCGTCTACGGCGTCATCGTGACCTTGTGCGGGATCGCGCCGTCCGACCACTCCCTCGACAAGTCCGAGAACGTCAACATCAACCTGTGGACCGGGCTGGCCATGCTGGCTCTCGGCCTGTTCTTCCTGGCCTGGCTCAAGCTGCGGCCGGCCGCGCCTCCGCCGCCCCCGACGGGCATGGAGGAGGAGAACCCTCTGGGCCACTGACCCGACTCGGCCGTCCGAGGGCCGGGCTCCCGCACGGAGCCCGGCCCTCGGCGCGTCCGGGGCGGGGCGGGGTCCGAGGCCGGGGCGGGTCCGAGGCCAGGGCGGGTCCGAGGCCGGGGCGGGTCCGAGGCCGGGGCGCGCCGGCCCGTGCGCGTGCCGGTCAGGCGGGCGGGCGGTCCAGCAGCCCGGTGCGGGCGGCGAGCGCGGCGGCCTCCAGGCGCGAGCCCACGCCCAGCTTCATCAGCACCCGCTGGACGTGGGTGCGCGCGGTGCTGGGCGCTATGCCCATCCCCTCCGCGATCAGCCGGGTGTCCTCCCCCTCGGCGACCCGCACCAGCACCTCCGTCTCGCGCGGGGTGAGGGCGGACAGCAGGCGCCGCCCCTCGTCGTCGGGCTCCGCCACCGGATGGAGCAGCTCGTGGAAGGCGCCCTGCAGCAGGGCCGGGGAGATCGCCGCCTCACCGGCCCGTGCCTTCACGATGGCCCGCTCGACCCCCTCGATCCGCTCGTCGTGGCGGACGTAGCCCGACGCCCCGGCCGCGAAGGCCGCCGCGATGCCGCGCGGGCTGGGCACCGGGCCGAGCACCACCACCGCCACCTGCGGGCGCTCCCGCCGGATCCGCTCCACCGGGTCGAACGCCCCGGGCCGGGCCGGCTCCGCGGTGCCCAGCAGGCACACCTCCGGCGCCCGGCCGATCACCAGCTCGGCCGCTCCGGCCGCCGGCGCGGCCGCGGCCAGCACCCGGTGCCCGCGCAGTTTCAGAGCGGAGGCGAGCGCCTCCGCGTGCAGTCGGTGGTCGTCGACCACCATGAGCCGCACTCCCATCGAACCCCCCACCTTGCCCCCCGGCCCGAGGCCCCCCGGCGCTCGCGGCCTGTATGGACCGCGAAGCTACACGGTTGTTCGACGCGGCGCGCCCCCATCGGCCGACATGTGCCCCGTATCGGCGAACACGCCGAGGGGGCACGGCCGGCCCATGGGGGCGTCGGTGTGCGTGCGGGTCGTCAGGCCTTGGGGCCGAAGGCGACCGCGAGCGGCTCGTCCTCCTTGTCGTCGCCGCGGGCGTAGACCTCGCTCATGAAGAGCCGGCCGCCGAAGAAGAGGTACTCCTGGTAGTCCGGCGAGAACGAGATCTCCAGCTCGCGGCTGGCCTGGTCGTTCGGCAGCTGCAGGAGCAGCGTCTCCTTCAGCGTGTCGCCGTCCAGACGGACCACCTGGCCGCCCTTGTCGTAGGGGCCGCTCTTGTAGGCGAGCACCCCGTCGCCGTCCATGCGCAGCGGGAGCAGGTTGTGGCCGTCGCCCGCGTCGGCCTTGCGGCCCGTCTTCCCGGTGGCGAGGTCGATGGCGACGACCTCGTTGGTCCGGCCGGTGTCGCCTCCGGCGTCGTGCTCCTCGGTCGGCAGGTAGAGCGTGTCCTCGCTGACGGCCAGGTTCCCGCAGCTCTCGACGGCGGTGACGCCGTCGCAGTCGGCGGCGTAGGTCTCGCCCGGCGCGGAGATCTTGGCGCGGAGCTTGCCGGTGGCGGCGTCGACGGAGAAGAAGTCGGAGATGCCGCTGCCGTCACCGGCGGTGTCGCCGACGTCGGCGGCGGCCACCAGCGGGACGGTGGAGACGATCGACGCGTAGTCGACGCCCTCGGGCAGCTTGTACTCCGAGAGCACGGTGCCCTTCTTGGCGTCCAGGGTCTGCAGGAGCAGCTGGTAGTTGTTGTACTCGCCGCACTTGCGCAGCGCGACCAGGGCCTTGCCACCGCCGTAGCCGGCGTCGTAGCAGGTGTCGCCCGGCTTGGGCTGCCACAGCGAGGCGCCGGTCGTGAGATTCCAGGCGGCGCCGCCGGAGCTGGAGCCGGCGGCGACGGTGGTGCCGCTGAGGGTGACGTTGTCGAACCGGACGGGCCGGTCGCCGCTCTTGGCGTTCTTCGTCCAGAGCTTCTTGCCGGTGGTCAGGTCGATCGCGGTGACCTCGCTGCAGCCCGCGGTGGGCGCCTTCGCGGTGGGCCTGGTCGGCTCGTGGACGATCACGGTCTTCCCGTCCTCGGTGGTGTGCCGGGAGGAGAGGCAGACCGGGCCGGGCAGCGGGAGCTTCCACTTCTGCTCACCGGTCTGCGGGTCGTAGGCGGTGATGCCGTCCGCGCCGCTCTTGGCGTAGACGTCGCCGGTGGCCCAGGAGCCCTTGACGTTGATCTGCAGGTTCTTCTCGACCTTCGGCATCGGCACGTCGAAGAGCAGCTCCGCGTCGGGGTCCGAGGGGACCTTCTCGCCGCCCGCTTCCCCACCGTCCTTGCCCTTGCCCTTGCCGCCCTCGGTGCCGCCGGCGACGGTCTTCGTGCCGCCGTCCTTGCTGCCGGAGTACCAGACGCCGCCACCGATGATCAGGGCGATCGCCACCACGGCGGAGACCACGATGGCGATCTGGGCGCGCAGCGCCTTGCGCTCGGCCTCGCTGCGCTGCGGAGCGACGGCGGGCGCCGGAACCGTCGGCGGCTGCTGGGCGGGGTAGCCGTACTGCGGCGTCTGCGGGGACGCCTGCTGCCCCGGGTGCTGTCCCGGCTGCTGGAGGTACGGGTTGGGCGGCGTCTGCGGGTACCCGTAGCCCGCCGCGGGCGGGGCCGGCGGCTGCTGCGGCGGCGGGGTGGCGCCGTAGGGGTTGCGGTCGGCGGGCTCGTGGGCGCCGCCGTCCCCCTGCGGGGGCCGGCCGGGCTCGGGCGGCTGGGTCATCACATTCCTCGGGAGGGTCGTGCGGGCGGGCGTCGGCCCGGCCGGGGCGTACGAGGGTCCTGGGTGCGGGAGCCGGCCCCGCAGTGCGGGGCCGGCGGGGCGGGCCCCGCGTGCGGGGCCGGGGCGGGCGCTACTTGGCGTAGACCGTCATCAGCTTCTCCTCCTGCTCGTCGCTGCCGGTCAGCCGGTCGACGGAGAGGAAGAGCCGGCCGTCGGCCCAGGCGATGGCGGGGTTGAGGAAGGAGCTCTCCAGCTGGGCCCCGGCCGCCGGGTTCTGGAGCAGCTTCTGCGGCGTGTGCGAACCGGCCGTCGGCACGGCGACCACCTGGCCGCCCTTGTCGTAGGTGGGCTCGACGTAGGCGACCAGCCGGCCGTTCTCCAGCGTCACCGGGAGCATCGACGACTCGGCCGGGGACTTCACCCGCCACTTCACCTTGCCGGTGTCCAGGCCGATCGCGAGGATCTCGTTGGCCTTGCCGATGCTCTTGGTGGCCAGGTACATGTTCGTGTCGTCGGCGACGAAGTCGCAGGACTCCAGCGCCTTGTTGAAGATCGAGAACCCGGAGCAGCGGACGTCGAGCTCGGTCTTGCCGTCGAGCTGGACGTGCGGGCCGATCCGGCCGTCGCTCGTGAAGACGGAGATGTTGCCCGTCTTCTTGTCGCGGTTGGCGCTGTAGACCACCAGCGGGCTGACGCTGTAGGCCTTCTCGACCTCCCAGCCCTTGCCGAGCGCCCGGGTCCAGCGGACCTTGCCGGTGGCCGGCTCGAGTTCGCGCAGCTCGTCGTGCTGGTTGTCGCCGCCGGCCCCGCAGGACGCCGCGACGATCAGCTTCCGTTCGTCGCCGGCGAAGCCGCCGGGGAAGCAGGACGCCCCGTACTTCTTGATGTCGTAGCGCTTCTTGCCGGTCTTCATGGCGAGGGCCACGGCGGACTGGCCGCGGCCGACGACCAGGGTGTCCCCGGCCAGGCTGAGCGAGATGTCGCTGGTGCCGTCGAAGAGGCCGCCCTCGTCGATCTCGGCCTCCCAGCCCTTCTCGCCGGTGCGCAGGTCGAGCTCCTGGACCTGGTTGCACTTGGCGCGGTCGCTGCTGCCGCTCTTGTAGGCGACGGCTATCCGCCCGTCCGCGGACACCCGCCGGGTGACGGCGCATATCTCCTGGGGGAAGTCGACCGGCTTCCACGCCTCGCCGCCGTCGGCGGCCTTCCAGCCGAAGACCTGCTTGTACGCGGCCTTCACGGCCACGTCGCCGACCACCCACATGCCGGGGGCCTTGGCGCCGTCGCCCGGGGCGTCGGGGGCGCCCTTGTACCAGGCGAGGCGGGCCTCGCCGGGCGCGCGGTCCTTGTTGATGTCGAGTTCCTCGCCGCCTCCGCCGTTGCCGTCGCCCTGGTCGACGGTGGCGGTGGGCTCGGGGGCCTCCTGGGTGGGCGTGGGCGCCGCCTTCTTCTGCGCGGGCTCGTCGGCGTTGTTGCCGGCGACCGCCCAGACGCCGCCGCCGATCAGCGCGGCCACGACCACGGCGGCGGCGACCACCAGCGCGGGACGCTTCTTGAAGGGGTTGCCTCCACCGGACGGCGGCTGCGGCGGGCCGGCCGGGGGCCAGGCGCCGCCCTGGGAAGCACCCTGCGGAGCGCCCTGGGGGTAGCCGTATCCCGGCTGCGGCGCGTAGGGCCCGGCCTGCGGCGCGCCCGGCCGGCCGGCGTACGGTCCGGCGGCGTAGGGGCCGGGCTGCCCGTACGGTCCCGGCTGGGGCTGACCCGACTGGCCCGGCTGCTGGCCCGGCTGGGGGGCGCCGTAGCCGGAGGGCGCGGCGCCGAAGCCCGCCGCGGGCTGCCCCTGCGGCGGCTGCGGGGCGCCGAACCCGCCGGCGGGCGGCGCGGCGGGCGCGGCCGGCGGCGCGGGAGGGGCGGCGGGGGGCGCGGGCGGCTGCTGCGGGGCCGGGTGGCCGGGCGGCGGGGCGTCCTGCGGTTCCGGAGACTTGCGCAGCGGGTCGCCGGACGGCGTGGGCGGCTGTTCCTCGGGCGGCTGTGTCACAGCGGCTCCCCCTCTTCACTGACCGACGCGCCGCGCCTGTCCGCTTCCGGGCCCCTCAGCGGTACTCAAGGACCAGTTGTCATACCGGTGGCTTTTCTATCACCCACGCCGGAACGCGACGGGCCGGTTCCTCCCCTGTTCCCAAGGGAGAACCGGCCCGTGACGCCGTCGTTATCGGTGACGCGCCGTCAGCGACGTGCGGATGTCAGGCAGCCGCGGGGGCAACCCTCAGGCGTCCTCGGCGAGTTCCAGCCACGCCATCTCCAGCTCGTCCCGCTCGCCCGCCAGGGCGCGCAGCTGCGCGTCGAGTTCGGCCACCTTCGCGAAGTCCGTGGCGTTGTCGGCGATCTGGGCGTGCAGCTTGCTCTCCTGCTCGGAGATCTTGTCGATCCGCCGCTCGATCCGCTGCAGTTCCTTCTTGGCGGCGCGCTGGTCGGCCGCGCTCTTCTCGGCGGCCGGCCTGGCCGCCGGTGCGGGGGCGGAGGCGGCCGCGGCCTCCTCCATCCGGCGGCGGCGCTCCAGGTACTCGTCGATGCCGCGGGGCAGCATCCGCAGCGTCTGGTCGCCGAGCAGCGCGAACACCCGGTCGGTGGTGCGCTCGACGAAGAACCGGTCGTGGGAGATCACGATCATCGAGCCGGGCCACCCGTCGAGGACGTCCTCGAGCTGGGTGAGGGTCTCGATGTCGAGGTCGTTGGTGGGCTCGTCGAGGAAGAGGACGTTGGGCTCGTCCATCAGCAGCCGCAGCAGCTGGAGCCGGCGGCGCTCACCGCCGGAGAGGTCGCCGACCGGCGTCCACTGCTTCTCCTTGGTGAAGCCGAAGGTCTCGCAGAGCTGGCCGGCGGTCATCTCGCGGCCCTTGCCGAGGTCCACGCGCTCGCGCACCTTCTGCACGGCCTCCAGGACCCGCCAGTTCGGGTCGAGTTCGGCGACCTCCTGCGAGAGGTAGGCGAGCTTGACCGTCCTGCCGACCTTGATCCGGCCGGCGGCGGGCTGCTCGTCGCCGTCGGTACGGGCGGCCTCGGCCATGGCGCGCAGCAGCGAGGTCTTGCCGGCGCCGTTGACGCCGACCAGGCCGATCCGGTCGCCGGGGCCGAGCTGCCAGGTCACGTGCTGGAGCAGGGTCTTGGGGCCCGCCTGGACGGTGACGTCCTCGAGGTCGAAGACCGTCTTACCCAGGCGCGAGGAGGCGAACTTCATCAGCTCGCTGGTGTCGCGGGGCGGCGGGACGTCGGCGATCAGCTCGTTGGCGGCCTCGACCCGGAAGCGGGGCTTGGAGGTGCGGGCGGGGGCGCCGCGGCGCAGCCAGGCGAGCTCCTTGCGGACCAGGTTCTGCCGCTTGACCTCCTCGGTCTGCGCGATCCGCTCGCGCTCCGCGCGGGCGAACACGTAGTCGGAGTAGCCGCCCTCGTACTCGTGGACGTCGCCGCGCTGCACGTCCCACATGCGGGTGCAGACCTGGTCGAGGAACCAGCGGTCGTGGGTGACGCAGACGAGGGCGGAGCGGCGGGCGGCCAGGTGGGCGGCGAGCCAGGCGATGCCCTCGACGTCGAGGTGGTTGGTGGGCTCGTCCAGGACGATCAGGTCCTGCTCGGCGATCAGCAGCTGGGCGAGCGCGATGCGGCGGCGCTCACCGCCGGAGAGGGGGCCGATGACGGTGTCCAGGCCCTGGGGGAAACCGGGCAGGTCCAGGCCGCCGAAGAGGCCGGTGAGCACGTCGCGGATCTTCGCGTTGCCCGCCCACTCGTGGTCGGCGAGGTCGCCGATCACCTCGTGGCGGACGGTCGCGGTGGGGTCGAGCGAGTCGTGCTGCGTCAGGACGCCCATGCGGAGGCCGCCGACGTGGGTGACGCGGCCGGAGTCCGTCTCCTCCAGCTGCGCGAGCATGCGGATCAGGGTGGTCTTGCCGTCGCCGTTGCGGCCGACGACGCCGATGCGGTCGCCCTCGGACACGCCGAGGGAGATGCCGTCCAGGAGGGTACGGGTGCCGTACACCTTGCGGACGTTCTCGACATTGACCAGGTTGACGGCCATTTCTCTCCAACCGAGGGGAACGAGCTCAGCGGTCCAGGTTAGCCCGCGCGGGCGCCCCGCTTCGCCCGTCCGGGGTTCCCCCGGGCCCCTGGGCAGGCGTACGCGCGGGTGCGGGGGCTCACGTCGCGCAGGCGAACCGTCCCGTCCGTACGGCACCGCCCGCTCGGGCCGGGTGGAGCGAGCCGCTCGCCGCGGAGGCGCCGCCCTGCGCCCGCCCGTGCCGCCCCCTGGGCGGCCCAGCCGCCCGCAGGACGGTCGGCGGAAGCGAGGAGTCGCGCTCACCCTGCGGGCAATCGTGCCGCTGGGCGGCACGGGTGGGCGCAGGCGGTGCGTACGCACGGGACGGTTCGCCCGCGTCGCATCGGCCCGCGGCCGGCGGGGTGGGGCTCACGTACGAAGCGCGGTGGCGAAGGGCGAGGCCCCCGTGCGCGGGGCCTCACGTGGTCAGCGGGAGGCGTTCTTCGCGGCGACGACCGCGTCGAAGACGTCCCGCTTCGGGAGACCCGCCTCCGCCGCGACCGCCGCGATCGCCTCCTTGCGCCGCTCCCCCGCCTCCTCCCGCACCCGCACCCGCCGGACCAGCTCCTCCGCGTCGACGTCCCCCGGCGCCGGCTCGGGCGCGCCCTCGACGACCACGGTGATCTCGCCCCGCACGCCCTCCTTCGCCCAGGCGGCCAGCTCGCCGAGCCCGCCGCGCCGGACCTCCTCGTACGTCTTGGTGAGCTCCCGGCAGACCGCGGCCCGCCGGTCCGCGCCGAACACCTCGGCCATCGCCTCGAGCGTGTCGTCCAGCCGGTGCGGCGCCTCGAAGTAGACGAGGGTGCGCCGCTCCCCGGCGACCTCCCGCAGCCGCCCCAGCCGCTCGCCCGCCTTGCGCGGCAGGAATCCCTCGAAGCAGAACCGGTCCACCGGCAGCCCGGACAGCGCCAGCGCGGTCAGCACCGCCGACGGCCCCGGCACGGCGGTGACCTTGATGTCGTGCTCGACGGCCGCGGCGACCAGCCGGTACCCGGGGTCGGAGACCGACGGCATGCCCGCGTCGGTCACCAGCAGCACCCGCGCCCCGCCCCGCAGCGCCTCCACCAGCTCGGGCGTGCGGGCGGTCTCGTTGCCCTCGAAGTAGGAGACGACCCGCCCCTCGGTGCGCACCCCGAGCGCCTGGGTGAGGCGGCGCAGCCGGCGGGTGTCCTCGGCGGCGACGACGTCCGCCGTGGCGAGCTCCTGGGCGAGGCGCGGCGGGGCGTCCGCCACGTCCCCGATGGGCGTCCCGGCGAGCACGAGCACACCGCTCCCGGGGGCGGGGGACGCGGCGCGCGGGGCGTCGGAGGCGGCGGAGGAAGGCGGCACGGAAGACGTATCGGTCACCATTCCATCGTCGCAGCCGTCCAACACTGCCCCACGCACCGCCCTGTTCCCTACGATGGCGCGGTGACCAGTACCCCGACCGACACGGATCCCCGGCCGGCCCCGCCGCTGCTCCTGAAGGAGGCGGCCGCGCCGTCTCCGGACGACGTCCGCAGCCGGCTGGTGCCCCCGTTCATGTCGCCCGGCCCGCGCCTGTGGGAGACGCTGCGGATCCCGCCCGCCCTGGGCGACGTCCTGGCCCGCTGGAACGGTTGGGTGGGGCCGCTGCTGGTGACCCTGGTCGCCGGCCTGCTGCGCTTCCGGGACCTCGGCAGCCCCCGGGCGGTGATGTTCGACGAGACGTACTACGCGAAGGACGCGTGGGCGCTGGTCCACCGGGGCTTCGAGCTGAGCTGGCCCAAGGACGTCGACAAGCAGATCATCGAGCGGTTCGGGGACGTGCCGCTGCCCACCGACGCGGCCTACGTGGTGCATCCGCCGGTCGGCAAGTACGTCATCGGGCTGGGCGAGCTGATGTGGGGGCTGAACCCGTTCGGCTGGCGGTTCATGACGGCGGTGCTCGGCACCGTGTCGGTGCTGCTGGTGTGCCGGATCGGCCGCCGGATGTTCCGCTCGACGTTCCTGGGGTGCCTGGCCGGTCTGCTGCTGGCGGTGGACGGCCTGCACTTCGTGATGAGCCGCACCGCGCTGCTGGACGGCGTGCTGATGTTCTTCGTGGTGGCCGCGTTCGGCTGCCTGGTGGTCGACCGGGACCGGGCGCGGGCCAGACTCGCGGCGGCGCTGCCGGTGGACGGAAGCGGCCTGGTGCGTCCCGACGCGGAGATCGCGCGGACGCTGCGGCTCGGGGCGCGGCCCTGGCGGTGGGCGGCCGGTCTGATGATGGGCCTGGCGATCGGCACCAAGTGGAGCGGTCTGCCGGTCCTCGCGGCGTTCGGTCTGCTGACCGTGCTCTGGGACGTGGGCGCGCGCCGCACGGCCGGGGCCCGGCACCCGCACCTGGCGGTGCTCCAGCGGGACGTGCTCCCGGCGTTCCTCACGACGGTGCCGGTCGCGGCCGTCACCTACCTGGCGTCGTGGACGGGCTGGATCCTCTCCCCCAACGACGGCACCGGCGGCTACTACCGCAACTGGGCGCTGACCGAGGGCAAGGGCGACACCTGGGGGTTCCTGGACTGGCTGCCGAGCCTGTGGCACTACGAGACGCAGGTGTGGAAGTTCCACGTGGAGCTGACCTCGCCGCACACCTACGAGTCCAACCCGTGGTCGTGGCTGGTGATGGGCCGCCCGGTCTCCTACTTCTACGAGTCGCCCGGCTCCGGCCAGGACGGCTGTCCGGTCGACGTGGTGGACAAGTGCTCCCGCGAGGTGCTGGCCATCGGCACGCCGATGCTGTGGTGGGCGGGCTGCCTGGCGCTGCTGTACGTGCTGTGGCGCTGGGCGCTGCGCCGCGACTGGCGGGCCGGCGGCATCCTGTGCGGTGTCGCGGCGGGCTACCTGCCGTGGTTCATGTACCAGGAGCGCACGATCTTCCTGTTCTACGCGGTGGTCTTCGTGCCGTTCCTGTGCCTGGCGCTGGCGATGACGGCGGGGGCGCTGCTGGGGCGGCCGGACGCCGGGGAGATGCGGCGGGTGGCGGGCATCTCCGCGCTGGGGCTGCTGGTGCTGCTGGTGCTGTGGAACTTCGTGCACTTCCTGCCGATCCTCACCGGCGCGCCGATTCCGCTGGAGGAGTGGCAGACCCGGATGTGGCTGGACACCTGGGTGTGACGGCGCCCCGTCCGGGGGCGCCCGTCCAGGGCGGCTGCGGCGGGAGGGGCGGCCGGGGCAACGTACGCTGGTTGCCGTGACCAGCCCCACTCCCGCCGACGCCCTTCTCGGTCCCGCCGACGTACGCGAACTCGCCGCCGCCCTCGGGGTCCGCCCCACCAAGCAGCGCGGCCAGAACTTCGTGATCGACGCCAACACCGTGCGCCGTATCGTCCGCACCGCCGAGGTCCGCCCCGAGGACACCGTGGTGGAGGTCGGCCCCGGCCTGGGCTCGCTGACGCTGGCCCTGCTGGAGGTGGCCGACCGGGTCACCGCCGTGGAGATCGACGACGTGCTGGCCTCCGCGCTGCCCGCGACGATCGCCGCGCGGATGCCGGAGCGCGCCGAGCGGTTCGCGCTGGTGCACCGCGACGCGATGCAGGTGCGCGAGCTGCCCGGCCCGGCCCCGACGGCGCTGGTGGCGAACCTGCCGTACAACGTGGCGGTGCCGGTGCTGCTGCACATGCTGGAGACGTTCCCGAGCATCGAGCGCACGCTGGTGATGGTGCAGGCCGAGGTCGCCGACCGGCTGGCCGCGGGCCCGGGCAACAAGGTCTACGGCGTGCCGTCGGTGAAGGCCAACTGGTACGCCGAGGTGAAGCGCGCCGGTTCGATCGGGCGGAACGTGTTCTGGCCGGCCCCCAACGTGGACAGCGGCCTGGTCTCGCTGGTCCGCCGCACCGAGCCGATCGCCACCTCCGCGACCCGGCAGGAGGTGTTCGCGGTGGTCGACGCCGCGTTCGCGCAGCGCCGCAAGACGCTGCGGGCGGCGCTGGCCGGATGGGCCGGCTCGGCCGCCGCGGCGGAGGCCGCGCTGGTCGCCGCCGGGGTGTCGCCGCAGGCCCGCGGCGAGGCGCTCACCGTGCACGAGTTCGCGCGCATCGCCGAGAACCGCGGCGCCGCGGCTGGTGACACCACGGTCCGTGACACCGCCGTCCGTGACACCGCCGCCCGTGACACCGCCGAGCAGAAGGACTCCCAGGCGTGAGCAGGAGCGTCACCGTCCGCGTCCCCGCCAAGGTCAACGTCCAGCTCGCGGTGGGCGCGGCACGGCCGGACGGGTTCCATCCGCTGGCCAACGTCTTCCTCGCCGTCGGGCTGTACGACCGGGTGACGGTCACGCCCGCCGACGAGCTCCGCGTCACCTGCTCGGGGCCGGACGCGGACCAGGTGCCGCTGGACGCCACGAACCTGGCGGCCCGCGCGGCGGCGGCGCTGGCCGCGCGCCGCGGGCGCACCGGCCGGGACGCGGCCGTGCACGTCCACATCGACAAGGACATTCCGGTGGCCGGCGGCATGGCCGGCGGCAGCGCGGACGGCGCGGGCGCGCTGCTCGCCTGCGACGCGCTGTGGGAGGCCGGAGCCTCCCGCGAGGAGCTGCTGGAGATCTGCGCGGAGCTCGGCAGCGACGTGCCGTTCTCCCTGGTGGGCGGGGCCGCGCTGGGCGTCGGCCGCGGCGAGCTGCTGACGCCGCTGGAGGTGGGCGGCGACTTCCACTGGGTGTTCGCGATGGCCACCCGGGGTCTGTCGACGCCCGCCGTGTTCCGCGAGTTCGACCGCCTCACCGAGGGCGTCGCCGTCGCCGAGCCGGTGGCGAGCGAGCCGCTGCTCGCGGCCCTGGCCAAGGGCGACGTGGACGCGCTGGCGGGGGCGGTCGTCAACGACCTGGAGCCGGCCGCGCTGTCCCTCTTCCCGGAGCTGGCCCGCACCCTCGAGGCGGGGCGCGAGGCAGGAGCGGCCGCCGCCCTGGTGTCGGGCTCCGGCCCCACCACCGCCCACCTGGCCCGCGACGCCGCCTCGGCCGCCCGGATCGCCGACGCCCTCGCCGCCTCCGGCACCTGCCGCACCGTCCGCGTCGCGACCTCGCCCGCGCCGGGGGCGACCGTCCTCTGACGGGTCAAAGCCGGTCGACCGCCGTCAGGTCGACGGCGACGTCGTACGGCTCGTGGACAGATCGTCGTTCCTCCCGTGGACGGCATCCCGCGGGCTGCGTTGCCGAGGACGGCCACCATCCGTCACAGGGCGCACGTCGCCCCCGACGGGCATAGCCTGGTAGAGGACATGCCGAGGCTGCGGAAGGAGCCGGCATGAGCATCCCCGAACCTGAACGCGCGCACGAGGCCTACTCCTTCGCCTGCATGCGGTGCGGGTACGGCTGGGAGCAGGACTACGAGATCCAGCACCGTCTGCGTTCCGACGGCACCGCCTTCGTGACCTACCGGACCGGCGGGGAGACGGTGCCCTCGCCGTTGTCCAGGCCGACCTGCCTGAACTGCGGCAGCCACGTCGTGCGGATCATGCGGCCCGGACAGGTGCACCTGTTCCAGGAACTGCTGGCGGGTTCGCACCGCGAGCCGGCCCACGGGCACCACTGGTGGCACCGGTCGGCGTCCTGAACCCACCCGGGTCCACCTGAGCCCGCGGTGCCGCCGCGTCCGCCGGCGTTCGTAGGATCGGTCGTATGCCGTCGAAGAACAACGCCGAAGCCCCGCCGCCGCCCGAGCCGCTGCGGGTTCCGGTCGCCGACTCGCACACCCACCTGGACATGCAGTCCGGCACCGTCGAGGAGGCCCTGGCCGCCGCGGCCGCCGTCGGGGTGAGCACGCTGGTGCAGGTCGGGTGCGACCTGAAGGGCTCGCGCTGGGCCGCCGAGACCGCCGCCGCGTACGGGGACGTCCACGCGGCCGTCGCCCTGCACCCCAACGAGGCGCCGCGGATCGTGCTGGGCGACCCGGACGGCTGGTCCCGGCAGGGCGCCCGGGTGCCGGGCGGGGAGGCGGCGCTGGACGAGCAGCTCGCGGAGATCGACGCGCTGGCGGCGCTGGAGCAGGTCAAGGGCGTCGGCGAGACCGGTCTGGACTACTTCCGCACCGGCGACGAGGGCCGCGCGGCGCAGGAGCGGTCCTTCCGCGCCCACATCGAGATCGCCAAGCGGCACGGCAAGGCGCTGGTCATCCACGACCGGGACGCGCACGAGGACGTGCTGCGGGTGCTGAAGGAGGAGGGCGCCCCGGAGCGGACCGTCTTCCACTGTTACTCGGGCGACGCGGAGATGGCGGAGATCTGTGCCCGCGAGGGCTACTACATGTCCTTCGCCGGCAACGTCACCTTCAAGAACGCCCAGAACCTGCGGGAGGCGGTCGCCGTCGCCCCCGCGGAGCTGCTGCTGGTCGAGACCGACGCGCCGTTCCTGACCCCGGCGCCGTGGCGGGGCCGGCCCAACGCGCCCTACCTGATCCCGGTCACCGTCCGGGCGATGGCGCAGGTGCGGGACATGCCCGAGGACGCCCTCTGCGAGGCGATCGCCGCCAACACCGCACGCGCCTTCGGCTACTGAGGCTCACAGGAATCAGCCGGAAAGCCGGAAACTGAGCGACTGCTCAAATTCTCGCCCTCGGAGGGCAACCGTCCCACCGGCCCCAGGCGTCTATGTACATGCCAACGATCGCGTGGGCACCTGGGGAGGGGACGCGAATGCGCAGGGGAGCGAAGGTCGCCGTGGTGGGCACGGCGTGCGCCGTACTGCTGGGCGGGGCCGGATACGGGGCGTACAACATCCTGTCGGCCTTCGGCGGCGGCGACGGGATCGGCGTGATGGCGGCGAGCCCGGACGACCCGCTGGAGGCGGAGGACGTCGAGGAGGCGTCGTCCGCGTTCTTCGCCGCCTGGGAGAAGGGCGAGGGACACGCCGCGGCCGCCGTCACCGACGACGAGGCGTCGGCGGGCGCCCTGCTGACCGGTATGGCCGAGCAGGGCGGGATGGGCAAGGTCAGGATCACGCCCGGAAAGGCGCGGGGCACCACCGTGCCGTTCTCGGTGAAGGCGACCGTGAGCGTGGACGGGAAGAGCAAGCCGCTCGCCTGGGACAGCGAGCTGACCGTGGTACGCGGGCGCACCACCGCCAAGCCGCTGGTCGACTGGGAGCCGACGGTCGCCCACCCGCAGCTGAAGGCCGGTGACACCCTGGTGGCCGGGCCGTCCGACGTCCCGGCGGTGGAACTCCTGGACCGCGACGGCAAGGTGCTCGACGCCGAGAGGTACCCCTCGCTCGGCCCGGTCCTGGACGAGCTGCGGGAACGTTACGGCGAGGCGGCGGGCGGCAGCCCCTCGCTGGAGCTGGTGATCCGGCACACGGAACCGGACACTCCCGACACCACCCTGGTGACCCTGGCGAAGGGCAAGGCCGGCAAGGTCCGCACCACCCTGTCCGCCGGCGCCCAGGCGGCGGCGGAGAAGGCGGTGGAGAAGTACCCCGAATCCTCCGTGGTCGCGCTGAAGCCCAGCACCGGCGAGGTGCTGGCGGTGGCCAACCACCGCTCGGACGGCTTCAACGCCGCGTTCCAGGGCCGGCTGGCGCCGGGTTCCACGATGAAGATCGTCACCGCGGCGATGTACATCGAGAAGGGCGTCACCGCGGCGAACCGCCCAGCCCCCTGCACGCCGACGGCGACCTGGCAGAGCCAGACCTTCCACAACGCCCCCGGGGTCACCCCCAACGAGGGCGCGAACCTGGCCGACAGCTTCGCCCGGTCCTGCAACACCGCCTTCGTCAAGCTGATCGACGAGGTGGACGACGAGTCCCTCACCGGCGTCGCCCAGGAGCGGTTCGGCCTCGGCCGCGACGACTGGAAGACCGGCGTCGTCTCCTTCGACGGCAGCGTCCCGCCCTCCGGCGGCCCCGACCGGGCGGCCAACGCGATCGGCCAGGGCCAGGTGCAGCTCAGCCCGCTGAACGTCGCCTCGATCACCGCCACCGCGAAGACCGGCGTGTTCAAGCAGCCCTTCCTCGTCCCGGCCAAGGCCGACGGACGGAAGTTCGCCACCGCCCGCGGGCTGGCCCCGGCGGTCTCCGCGCAGCTGCGGCAGATGATGTACCTGACCGCCACCCAGGGTTCGGGGCGCGCGGCCATGGCCGGCCTGGGCGGCGACATCGGCGCGAAGACCGGGTCGGCGGAGGTCGACGGGCAGGAGCTCCCCAACAGCTGGTTCGCCGGATACCGGGGCGACGTCGCCGCGGCGGCCGTGGCGCAGCAGGGCGGTCGCGGTGGCGAGGCGGCGGGTCCGGTCGTGGCGGCGGTGCTGCGCGCGGCGGGGTGACCGCCGGGCGCAACGGGGTGACCACCGTCACTTCGCTCTCCGGTGGACACGCCCTGACCTGCGCTCGCCGGGGCCGCCCGGAGGAGAGTGGGGCCGCGCGGGAGGGCAATTCACCGCCCCCCTCCCGCGATGTCCGTCCTCGCTGAGAACATGGGCACCGCACGCCGCACGTTCCGCGCACCGCAACCGCTCCAGAACCGCTCCGGCCGGCTCCTCCGGCCAGGACAGGAATCCATCTCCGGAGGAGAAGACCGTGGGCAAGAGAAGGCGCGTCCCCGAGCGCCGGGGCCTCGGCCGTCGGCCCGCCCTGACCGGCCTGGTGGTCGCCGCGGCCGTGGCGGCCCTGGGCACCGGCGGTTACGTCATGTTCGGCGACGGCGCCTCCGCCGCGGGTTCGGTGCAGACCGCGGAGGACCGGCGCAAGGAGCCGCTGACCGCCGCCGACGTCTCGGCCGCGGCGGAGACGTTCCTGGCCGCCTGGCAGCAGGGCGACGTCGCCCGGGCCGCCAAGGCCACCTCCGACCCGGCGGCCGCCCGCGTCCACCTGGCCGGATGGACGGAACAGGCCCGGATCACCGAGGCCGCCTTCACCGCCGGCCGGCCCAAGGGCGAGGGCCTCACCTTCGCGGTGAAGGCCACCGTCGTCCACGAGAAGCTGAGCAAGCCGCTGGCCTACGACAGCGCCCTCACGGTGGTCCGCCGCGCCGCGGACGGCGAGCCGGTCGTCCGGTGGCGCCCCTCGGTCCTCCATCCGGAACTCAAGGACGACGAGCGGCTGCTCACCGGGGAGGCGGGCACCGCGCCGGTCAAGGCGCTCGACCGCGACGGCGGAGAGCTGACCGCCGACGCCTACCCGTCGGTCGCGCCGATGCTGAAGAGCCTCGCGGAGAAGTACGGCAAGAAGTCCGGCGGCACCGGTGCGATCGCCCTGCGCGCCGTGCCGGCCGAGGTGGCGGAAGCCGCCGGGAAGAACGGCGACACCCCGCCGGGCGGGAAGAAGGACGCCAGGAGCGGGAAGGACGCGAAGAAGGCCGAGGGGCGGGAGCTGCTGCGGCTGGCCGAGGCCACGCCGGGCGAGGTGCGGACCACCCTCCACCCGGGGCTGCAGAAGCTGGCGGAGGAGAAGGTCGCCGCCAAACCGCTGTCCTCGGTGGTGCTGCTGCGCGCCTCCACCGGCGAGATACTCGCCGCCGCCAACGCCGAGCCGGGCCTCAACACGGCCTTCCAGGGCTCCCTGGCCCCCGGCTCCACCATGAAGGTGATCTCCTCGGCGCTGCTGCTGGAGAAGGGTCTCGCCGCCAACGACCGTGAGCACCCGTGCCCCAAGTACTCCTCGTACGGCGGGTGGAAGTTCCAGAACGACGACAAGTTCGCGATGAAGAACGCCACCTTCAAGGCGAGCTTCGCCCGCTCCTGCAACACCGCCTTCATCAGCCAGGCGGAGGAACTGTCCGACGACGCGCTGACGCGGGAGGCCCAGCAGGTCTTCGGCCTGGGGCTGAACAACTGGTCGGTGGGCGTCTCCACCTTCGACGGCGGGGTCCCGGTGCAGTCCGCCGCGCCCAAGGCCGCGTCGCTGATAGGCCAGGGCGGCGTGCGGATGAACCCGCTCAACATGGCCTCGGTCTCGGCGACCGTGTCGGCCGGCTCGTTCCACCAGCCGTACCTGGTGCCGCCCACGGTGGACGACCGCGTCCTGGCCAAGGCCTCGCGGAGCATGAGCTCCGCGGCGCTGGGCCAGCTGCGGGAGCTGATGCGGTACACCGCGCAGGCGGGCACGGCGGCGGAGGCGATGGCCGGGCTCGGCCCCTCCTACGGCGCGAAGACCGGCACGGCGGAGGTCGACGGCCAGGACAAGCCGAACGGGTGGTTCACCGCGTACCGGGGTGACTACGCGGCGGCCGCGGTGGTGCGGGAGAGCGGCCACGGCGGCGAGAACGCGGGGCCGATCGTCGCCGCCCTCCTCGGCGCCACGGGCTGATCCCTGCGCGCGGCGGTCGCTCCGCGGCCGCCCGGCGTCACCGCTCCGGTCAGTTCCGCCGGGTGGCCGCCGCGCCCGCACCCCTCACCGTCACGCCCTCCGGGGGCGCGGCGGTCACCGGCTTCGGCCCGGCTTTGGCTGACACACCCGTACGGGTGACGCGTACACCCTTCCGGGTGGCCCGCCGTCCCGCGGCGGGCGGTGCGGTCGCACGCGGTGCGCTCGCGGAGGCGGGGGCAGCGGCAGGAGCCGCGGAGGCCGGCGAGGCTTGCGCAGCCGCGGAGGCCTGATCGACGGAAGCGGCAGCGGCAGCGGCAGCCGGGGCGACCGGCGTCGCGGGGGCGAAGGCCGAGGCTGGGGCAGCGGCGGCACCGGCCGGAGCGACGGGCGTCGCGGCGGTGACCGGGACGGCGGGGAACGTGGCCCCCGTCGGGGCGGGGGTCGGCGCGCCGGTGGCCGCGGCGTGGATGCGGCCGAGGAAGCGCAGCAGCGCCGTGGTGTCGAACTGGGCCACCACCACGCCCTGCTCACCCGGAAGTTCCACCACCGTGGCGGCGCGGCCGCAGGGCCACACCCTGACCCCTTCCGCCTCCGCGCCGCGGGCCGGGCTGCACACGCCCCGCTCCAGCAACGCGCGGTCCACCCGCCACTCCCGCGGCGTGGGGGCCGCCAGGCGGATCGTCACCTCGGACGCCCCGGGCTCGTGCCGCAGCATCGCGGGGACCCGGCCGCCCCCGTCCTCCTGCGTCGCGGTCAGGACGTGCGCTCGTGTGTACTGTTCGATCGCGGACACTCACACAATGTCCCAGTTTTTCCGCTTTCCCGCCCATCGGGGCCGGCCGCCTTCTTGCAAAGAAGTTGCAACTAGCGGCACCATCGAACAGTGCATGTTCCTGATGGCTTCCTCGACGCCCCCACCTCCGTCGCCACCGGCGCGATAGCCGCCGCGGCCGTAGCCGTGTCGCTGCGCGGCGCCCGCCGCGAACTCGCGGGCTCCGTGACCGGCCCCGCGGGCCCGGCCGCCATGGGAGCGGAGCGCACCGCGCCGCTCGCCGGCCTGACCGCCGCGTTCATCTTCGCCGTGCAGATGCTGAACTTCCCGGTCGCCGCCGGAACCAGTGGGCACCTGCTGGGCGGCGCGCTCGCCGCGATCCTGGTGGGCCCGTTCACCGGCGTCCTGTGCGTCTCCGTGGTGCTGCTGCTCCAGGCGATCCTCTTCGCCGACGGCGGTCTCACCGCGCTGGGCACGAACATCACCTGCATGGCCCTGATCACCGTGGTCGTGGCCCACCTGGTCTTCCGCACCCTGCTGCGGGTGCTGCCCGCCGGGCGTTCCACCGTCACCGCCTCGGCCTTCGCGGCCGCGCTGGTGTCGGTGCCGGCGGCCGCGCTGTTCTTCACCCTGCTGTACGCGATCGGCGGCACCACCGACGTGCCGATCGGCTCCGTCGCCGCCGCGATGGGCGGCGTGCACGTGCTCATCGGCATCGGCGAGGGCGTCATCACCGCCCTGACCGTCGGCGCCGTGATCGCCGTCCGCCCCGACCTGGTGCACGGCGCGCGCGGGCTGCACCGCCCGCTGAAGCTCAAGGTGAACGGCGAGCTGGTCGACGCGCCCGCCCCCGCCGCGACCACCGCGCCCGCGTCCGCGCCGCGCTCCTCGCGGGCGGTGTGGCTCGGCGGCCTGACCGCCTCGCTGGTGCTGGCCGGGTTCGTCAGCTTCTACGCCTCCGCCTCCCCCGACGGCCTGGAGAAGGTCGCCGCCGACAAGGGCATCGACAAGAAGGCCGAGGAGCACGCCGTCGCCGACGGACCGCTGGCCGACTACGGCGTCAGCGGCGTGGACGACGCCCGGCTGTCCGGCGGCCTGGCCGGCGTCATCGGCGTGGGCGTCACCGCGGCCGCGGGCACCGGCGTCTTCGTGGTGGTGCGCCGCCGCGAGAACGCCGGCCGCGAGGACGCCGCCGACCGCGACCACGAGAAGGTCTGACCGGCGTGGGCTCCGGACACTCGCACCGGCTGCACCTGCCCGGCGCCTCGCCGGTGCACCGGCTGCCCGCGCACACCAAGCTGGTCGCCGTCCTCGCCTTCGTGGTGGTGGTGGTCTCCACGCCCCGCGAGGCGGTGTGGGCGTTCGCCGGGTACGCGCTGCTGCTCGCGGCGGTGGCCCGGGCCGCGCGCGTGCCGGCCGGCTTCGCGCTGCGGCGGATGGCCGTGGAGGTCCCGTTCGTGGCGTTCGCCCTGCTCCTGCCGTTCGTGGCGCGGGGCGAGCAGACCGAGGTGCTGGGCGTACACCTCAGCGTCTCGGGGCTGTGGGGCGCGTGGAACATCCTGGCCAAGGGCACGCTGGGCGTCGCCGCCTCCGTCCTGCTGGCCGCCACCACCGAGCTGCGCGACCTGCTGCTCGGCCTGCAACGGCTGCGGATGCCGCCGCTGCTGGTGCAGATCGCCTCGTTCATGCTCCGCTACGGCGACGTCATCGCCGACGAGCTGACGCGGATGCGGATCGCCCGCGAGTCCCGCGGCTTCCAGGCACGCGGACCGCGCGCCTGGGGCGTGCTGGCCCGGACGGCGGGCGCGCTGTTCATCCGCACCTACGAACGCGGCGAGCGGGTCCACCTCGCCATGATGAGCCGCGGCTACACCGGAGCCATGCCGGTGCTCGACGGGTCCGCGGCGACCCGGCTCCAGTGGTCGTCCGCACTGACCCTCCCGGTGACGGCGCTCGCCGTGTGTCTGCTGGGATGGACCCTGTGACAGACCCAGTGACCACGGACGACGTGACGTACTCCCTGGAGGTCTCCGGCCTCGCCTTCGCCTACCCGGACGGCCACCAGGCCCTGTTCGGCGTCGACTTCGCGCTGGAGCGCGGCGAACGCGTCGCGCTGCTGGGCCCCAACGGCGCCGGGAAGACCACCCTGGTGCTGCACCTCAACGGCATCCTCACGGCCGGCGCGGGCAGTGTGCGGGTGGCCGGTCTGCCCGTGGACCGCCCCCACATGGCGGAGATCCGGCAGCGGGTCGGCATCGTCTTCCAGGACCCCGACGACCAGCTCTTCATGCCCACCGTCCGCGAGGACGTCGCCTTCGGCCCGGCCAACGCCGGGCTGCGCGGCGCGGAACTGGAGGCCCGGGTGACCCGGGCGCTGGAGCGGGTCGGCATGGCCGAGCACGCCGGCCGGCCCCCGCACCACCTCTCGTTCGGGCAGCGGCGACGGGTCGCGGTGGCCACGGTGCTGGCGATGGAGCCGGAGATCCTCGTCCTCGACGAGCCGTCCTCCAACCTCGACCCCGCCTCCCGGCGTGAACTCGCCGAGATCCTGACCTCGCTGGACGTCACCGTCCTGATGGTCACCCACGACCTGCCGTACGCGATGGAGCTGTGCCCGCGCTCGCTGGTCCTGTCCGGCGGCACGATCGTGGCGGACGGGCCGACGCCGAAGCTGCTGGCCGACGAGGCGCTGCTGCGGGCGAACCGGCTGGAGCTGCCGTACGGGTTCTCGCCCTCGCCCCGCTGAGGCGGGGGCGCCTGCGCCCCTGCTGTGACCGCCGCCACGCGGCGGCGCGGAATCGGCGCCGTGGCACGCTTGTTGCGCCCGTTGGCGCAGCGCGCCACAGAAGTGCGGGCGCCCAGGGCGTACAGGGCGTCGCGGGAAGACGAGGGAACGGTGGACCAGGTGGACGTCGACGGCACGGTGACCGACCGGTTCGCCCCGGTCCGGGAGGCCTTCGCGCGCAACTTCACGCACCGCGGCGAGCGCGGCGCGGCGGTCGCCGTCCACCTGCACGGCCGCAAGGTCGTGGACCTGTGGGGCGGCACCCGGGACGTCGACGGGGGCGCCCCCTGGGAACAGGGCACGGCGCAGATCGTGCGGTCCGCCACCAAGGGCGTGGCCGCGTCCGTCGTGCTGCTGCTCCACCAGCGCGGACTGCTCGGCCTGGACGAACCGGTGGCCTCGTACTGGCCCGCGTTCAAGGCGGCGGGCAAGGAGCGGGTCACCGTCCGGCACCTGCTGGCCCACCGGGCCGGGGTCCCGGCCGTGGACCGCCCGCTGACCCCCGCCGAGTCCCTGGACCCGGACCGCACCGCGGCGGCGATCGCCGCGCAGGCCCCCGCCTGGGAGCCGGGAACCGCGCACGGCTACCACGCGCAGACCTACGGATGGCTGCTCGGCGGGCTGGTGCGGCAGGTGACCGGGGTGTCGCTGGGCGCCTGGCTGGCCGCGGAGGTCACCGGGCCCTCGGGCGCCGACCTGTGGATCGGCCTCCCTCAGGCCGAGGCGCCCCGGGCCGGACGCTGCGGGCCGCTCCCGGCGCCGGAGACGGGCGGCGGGGCCGGGATCAAGGCCCGGCCCAAGCGGGAGGTGTCCCAGGCGTACGCGGACCCGCGCTCGCTCACCCGGCGGGCGTTCGGCGCGGTCTCCCCCGCGGTGGACGAGAACGACCCGGCGTACCGGGCCGGCGAGTCCCCCGCGTCGGGCGGCGTCGCCACGGCGGAGGGGCTGTCCCGCTTCTACGCCGCACTGTCCGGCGGACTCGACGGCCGTCCCCCGCTGTTCACCCCGCAGACCCTCGAACTCGCCCGCACCGAGCACTCGGTGGGCGCCGACCGGGTGCTGATCGTCAACACCCGCTTCGGCGCGGGGTACATGCTGCACAGCCCGGCCTCGCCGCTGCTCGGCCCCGGCTCCTTCGGCCATCCCGGCCGGGGCGGGGCCCTCGGGTTCGCCGACCCGGAGAGCGGGATCGCCTTCGGCTACGTCACCAACGGCTTCCTGAAGTCGGTCACCGCCGACCCGCGCGCCCAGGCCCTGGTGCGGGCGGTCCGGGAGTCACTGGCCTCCGGCTAGAGGGCCAGGTGCATCACGTGCACGCCGACCAGGCCGTGCACGGGGTGACGGAAGCCCTCCGGGACGGTGCCGACCACGCGGAACCCGAGCGACTCGTACAGCTTCACCGCGCGCGTGTTCGTCTCCACCACCGCGTTGAACTGGATCGCCCGGAACCCGGACTCGCGCGCCCACGCGATCACGTACTCGCACAGCGCGCGGCCGACCCCGCGGCCCGAGTGGTCCGGGTCCACCATGAAGCTGGCGCTCGCCATGTGCGCGGCGTTCCCCGTGCGGGACATGTTGCAGTTCATCTTCGCGGAGCCGACGATCCGCCCCCCGTCGTCGACGGCGACGACCGTGCGGTCCGGCGCGGGCAGGAACCACCAGCCGCGGGCCTCCTCCTCACCGAGGTCCAGCGGGTACGGGTACGTCTCCCCGGCCTCCACGATGCGCCGGAAGAACGGCCACACCCCGGCCCAGTCCGCCTGGTCCGCCTCACGCATCAGCATGCGGCGATCATGTCACCGCCCCCGGCCCTCGCGACAACGCGTTTCCGCGCCGTCAGGCCGTGCGCCCCTCTCACCCGGCGTGCAGCATCAGCCCCAGTCCCGCCACCATCAGGACCGCCCCCAGCACCCGCGGCATCCCGAACCGTTCCTTGAAGAAGACCGCCCCGATCGCCGCCCCCACGATGATCGACGACTCCCGCAGCGCCGCGATCGGCGCCATCTCCCCCCGCGTCTGCGCCCACAGCACCAGCCCGTACGCCGCCACCGACAGGCCCGCGCCGAGCAGCCCCAGCCCCGCGTGCGGCCGCAGCACCGCGAGCGTCCGCCCGCGCAGCCGGTACACGGCGTACAGCGGGACGCCGAGTCCGCCCAGCGCCATCAGGTACGCGGTGTACCCGGGCGCGGACTGCGCCGCCCGTACGCCCAGCCCGTCGACCACGGTGTACGCCGCGATGGCGAGCCCCGTCGCGATGGCCGCGCCGATCGCCGCCCAGTCCGGCCGCTTCCCCCGCAGCCCCCACAGGGCGACGGCGGTCAGGCCCAGGCAGGACACCGCCACGCCCGCCATCGCCCAGCCGTCCGGGACCTCGTCGGCGAAGACGGCCGCCAGCACCGTCACCACCAGGGGCGCGGTGCCCCGGGCGATCGGATAGGCCTGGCCGAAGTCGCCCAGCTTGAACGAGCGCATCAGCAGCGCGTAGTAGACGACGTGCAGCACGCCGGAACCCAGCAGGTAGGGCCATGCCCCGGCCGCCGGGACCGGCACGAAGGGCATCGCGGCGACACCGATCAGGGCCCCGCCCCCGGCGATCAGGGTGAAGCCGGTCAGCTTGTCGGTGATCCCGTGCGCCAGCGCGTTCCACGCGGCGTGCGCGACGGCGGCCAGCACCACCGCCGCCATGACCAGGGGCGTCACGCGTCCTGCCCCGCGGCCCGCTCGCGGACGTCGACGACCGTCGCGCCGGCCAGGGCGACCAGGTCGGCGGGGGCGACGGGGAACACGCTGTGCGGCGTGCCCGCCGCGGCCCACACCACCTCGTGGTCCAGCAGCGAGCGGTCGGCGAGCACCCGGGTCCGCGTCCGGTGCCCGAACGGCGGCACGCCCCCGATGGCGTAACCGGTGGCCTCCCGCACCGCCGCGGCCGAGGCCCGGGACACCTTCTTCGCGTCCAGCTCCCGCCGCACCGCCTCCACGTCGACCCGCCCGGCCCCGTCCATCAGGACCAGCACCGGCTCCGCGTCGGCGGCGAAGATCAGCGACTTGCAGATCTGGGAGAGCTCGCAGCCGACCGCCGCGGCCACCTCCGCCGCGGTCCGCACCGCGTCCGGATACCGGCGGACGCCCGCCAGCAGCGCCTCCAGCCCCTGTTCCCGCAGCGCGGCCGCGAACCGGGGGTGCGCCGCCTCCGCGCCGCCACCCGCGTCGCCTCCCGCGCCTCCCGCGTCGCCCCCGGTGCTGTCATGCGTGTGCTGCTCGATGCTCATGACCGCACGCTAGTGATCTCCCCCGCCCCGACGCGAGCCCGTTCCACGTCCCGGACCCCACCGGCCGTTCGCCGCCCGAGTTGCCCGCCCGCCCGGCCCGCCGAAGCATGGTGGGGTGACCTTTTTGCGCCTGCCCCACATCCGCGGCGACCTGCTGTGCTTCGTGGCCGAGGACGACCTCTGGCTGGCGCCCTTGGAGAAGGGCGGCGAGTGCGGCCGGGCCTGGCGGCTCACCTCGGACCGCACCAAGATCGGCCACCCCCGCTTCTCGCCGGACGGCACGCTGATCGCCTACACCTCCTGGCACACCCTGGTCCCCGAGGTCCACGTGCTGCCCGTGGAGGGCGGCGAGTCGACCCGGCTGACCTACTGGGGCGGCCCGGACGCCCGGGTGTGCGGCTGGACGCCGCCCGACCCGGACCTCGGCGGCCGCAGCGACATCCTCGCCGTCTCCTCGCACGGACAGCCGTTCCCGATCACCTTCTCCCACGCCGTCCCGCTGGACGGCGGCCCCGGCGCCCCACTGCGCTGGGGCCCGGTCTCCGACATCGACCTCACCGCCGACCCCCGGGCCGCCGCCCAGGGCGAGGCCAGCGACGACTGGCGCACCCTCCTGCTCACCGGCACGCCTCCGCACGAGCCGGCCTCCTGGAAGCGCTACCGCGGCGGCGCCGCCGGACGCCTGTGGCTGGACGGGCAGCGGCTGCTCGCCGACCTCGGCGGCCACCTGGACTCCCCGCAGTTCGTCGGCGACCGGATCGCCTTCCTCTCCGACCACGAAGGCGTCGGCAACCTCTACTCCTGTGCCCTCGACGGCACCGACCTGCGCCGCCACACCGACCACGCCGAGTACTACGCCCGCCACGCCTCCGGCGACGGCACCCGGGTGGTCTACCAGTGCGCCGGCGACCTGTGGATCGTCGACGACCTCGCGGCGGACTCCGCACCGCGCAGGCTGGACGTGCGCACCTCCGGCCCGCGCGCCGGCCGCCGCGTCCACCAGGTGCCGGCCGCGCAGCACGTCGGCGGCATCGCGGTGGACGAGACCGGCCGGGCCAGCGCCGTGGTGGTGCGCGGCAGCCTGTACTGGCTCACCCACCGCGACGGCCCGGCGCGCACCATCACCGACGTGCCGGGCGTGCGCGTGCGGCTGCCGGAGATGCTGGGCGGCAGCGGGCGCATCGCCTACGTGACCGACGCCGAGGGCGAGGACGCCGTCGAGATCGCCTACCTGCCCCGCGCCACCGGCGACCGCGCCCCGCACCGGCTCGCCTCGGGCCGGCTGGGCCGGGTCCTGGAGATGACCGCCGACCCGGACGGCAACCGCCTGGCGGTCGCCTCCCACGACGGGCGGCTGATGCTGATCACCGTCTCGGACGACGCCGGCTCCGACACCGAGGCCTACGGCTCGGTCACCGAACTCGTCCGCTCCGGCAACGGCCCGGTCCGCGACCTCGCCTTCTCCCCCGACGGCGGCTGGCTGACCTGGTCGCACCCGACCGTCGGACGGACCCTGCGCAAGATCAAGCTGGCCCGGATCAAGGACGGGACGATCGTCGACGTCACCAACGGCCGCTTCGAGGACGAGAGCCCGGTCTTCACCAGCGACGGCCGCTACCTGGCCTTCCTGTCCTGGCGCGGCTTCGACCCGGTGTACGACGTGCACACCGGCGACCTGTCGTTCCCGCTGGGCTCGCGCCCCTACCTGGTGCCGCTGTCCTCCGCCACGCCGTCGCCGTTCGCCCTCTCCCCCGAGGGCCGCCCGGCGGCGGGCGGGCTGGAACTGGAGGGGTCCGACGAGCCCGGCGTGGTCTCCATCGAGACGGAGGGGCTGGAGAGCCGGGTCACCCCGTTCCCGGTGGCCGCCTCCAAGTACTCCTCGCTCACCCCGGTGGCGGGCGGCGGCCTGGTCTGGCTGCGCTGGCCGATCTCCGGCGCGCTCGGCGAGACCTTCGCCAACCCGGACGACCCGAGCGACCGGCCCTCCCTGGAACACTTCAACATCGCCAAGGCGCGGCGCACCGAACTCGTCCACCACCTGGAGTGGTTCGGCGTCAGCGGCGACGGCAGCCGGCTGGTCGTCGTCCAGGACGGCGAGCTGCGGGCGCTGCCCGCCACCGAGCCCGGCGACCTGGACACCACGGTGTGGATCGACGCGCGGCGCATCTCGCACCGGGTGGACCCCGGCGCCGAGTGGCGGCAGGCCTTCGAGGAGGCGGGGCGGCTCACCCGCGCCTACTTCTGGGACCCCGGCATGTGCGGCATCGACTGGGACGCGGTCCTCGCCCAGTACCGGCCGCTGGTCGAGCGGGTCGCCACCCCGGACGAGTTCGCCGACCTGCTGCGCGAGGTGCTGGGCGAACTGGGCACCTCGCACGCCTACGTCACCCCGGCCCGGCGCAACGAGGGCCCGCCGCACTACCAGCGCCGCCAGGGTCTGCTCGGCGCGGACCTGGTGCGCACCCCGGCCGGCTGGCAGGTCAAGCGGATCCTGCCGGGCGACTCCTCCGACTCACGCGCCCGCTCCCCGCTGGCCGGCACCGGCATCCGCGAGGGCGCGGTGCTCACCCATGTGAACGGCCGCCCGGTGGAGGTCACCGCCGGGCCCTTCCCGCTGCTGGCGGGCACCGGCGACACCACCGTGGAGCTCACCTTCGCCGTCCCCGGCGGCGGGCCGACCCGCCGGGTCGCCGTGCTGCCGCTGGTCGACGAGCGGCCGCTGCGCTACCAGACCTGGGTCGCCGAGCGGCGCGAGATCGTCCGGGAGCTGAGCGAGGGCCGGTGCGGCTACCTGCACATCCCCGACATGGGCGGCTCCGGCTGGGCCCAGTTCAGCCGCGACGTGCGGATGGAGGTCTCCCGGCCCGCCCTCATCGTCGACGTGCGCGGCAACGCGGGCGGCCACATCAGCGAACTCGTCGTGGAGCAGCTGACCCGCACCATCCTCGGCTGGGACGTCACCCGCCACGCGGAGCCGGTCTCCTACGCCTCCAACGCCCCGCGCGGGCCGGTGGTGGCCGTCGCCGACGAGGCGACCTCCTCCGACGGCGACATGATCACCGCGGCGTTCAAGCTGCTGGAGCTCGGCCCGGTGGTGGGCCAGCGCACCTGGGGCGGCGTGGTCGGCATGACCGGCCGCCACCGCCTGGGCGACGGCACGGTCATCACCGTCCCGATGAACGCGGCCTGGTTCGACGCGTACGGCTGGTCCGTCGAGAACCACGGCGTCGAGCCGGACGTCGAGGCGCTGCGCACCCCCCTCGACTGGGCCGAGGGCCGCCTCACCGGCCTCGAGGAGGCCGTCCGCATCGCCCTCGACCTCCTCTCGGAGCACCCGGCGGCCACCCCGCCCTCCCACGACGCCATCCCCGACCGCACCAGACCCCCACTGCCACCGAGGCCGTGAACGCTCAGGTCAGGGCGTGAACGCTCAGGTCAGGGCGTGATTGCGCGGGTCACAGCTGCTTGGCCATGCAGATGCTGTTCTCGTGGAAGCGGTAGTAGCCGAACTTGCCGCAGCGGTCGTAGCCGGAGGAACCGTAGAGGGCGACGGCCTCGGGCTGCTGGTCGCCGGTCTCCAGGACCATGCGGGTGCGGCCGGCGGCGCGGGCGTCCTCCTCGAGCAGGGCGAGGATGCGGCGGGCCAGGCCCAGGCCGCGGCACTGCTCGATCACGAACATCCGCTTGAGCTCGGCGTCCCCGTCCTGGTTGCCCTCGTCGTTCTCGTCCTGCGCGCGCCAGCCGCCGGTGGCGACCGGGCGGTCCTGCTCGTCGTAGGCGATCAGGAAGAGCCCGTTCGGCGGACGGAAGTCGTCGGGGTGCAGGACCGTGGCGTCGCCGCCGTCGCCGTAGCGGCGCCGGTACTCCTCCTGGACCTCGTCGTTCAGCTTCACGGCGTCGGGGTGGTCGAACGGGACAGTGCGGATGTTCATGGCGGGGATCGTACTTCCGTGCTGTTCGGCGAACTGATGGGCGGGTCCGTCCAGTGTGCCGGTATTGTGCTCCGGTGCTTACTGTGACCTCCGTCAATGTCAACGGGCTCCGCGCCGCCGCCAAGAAGGGCTTCGTCGAGTGGCTGGCGGAGACCTCCGCCGATGTGCTGTGCCTGCAGGAGGTGCGGGCCGAGCCGGGCCAGCTCCCGCAGGCCGCCGGCGCCCCCGACGGGTGGCACGTCGTCCACGCGCCGTCCGCCGCCAAGGGCAGGGCCGGCGTCTCCCTCTACACCCGCCGGGAGCCGGACGCGGTGCGCGTCGGGTTCGGGTCCGCGGAGTTCGACACCACCGGCCGCTACGTGGAGGCGGACCTGCCGGGCGTCACCGTCGCCAGCCTCTACCTGCCCTCCGGCGAGGTCGGCACCGAGCGGCAGGACGAGAAGTACCGGTTCATGGACGAGTTCCTGGTGTACCTGAAGGCGCTGCGCGAGCGCGCCGCGGCCGACGGGCGCGAGGTGGTGGTCTGCGGCGACTGGAACATCGCCCACGCCGAGGCCGACCTCAAGAACTGGCGCGCCAACCGCAAGAGCTCCGGGTTCCTCCCCGAGGAGCGCAAGTGGCTGACCCGGGTGCTCTCGCCCGGCGACGGCGGCTACGTCGACGTGGTCCGCGCCCTGCACCCGGAGACGGAGGGGCCGTACTCCTGGTGGTCCTACCGCGGCCGCGCCTTCGACAACGACAGCGGGTGGCGCATCGACGCGCTCTACGCAACGCCCGGTCTGGCGGCCCGTGCAGTGAAGGCGTACGTGGAAAGGGCAGCCAGTCACACCGAACGCTGGTCGGACCACGCACCGGTGACCGTCGTGTTCGACCAGTAGCCGTCGGCTCAGCAAGAAGCCGTATCCCGCCCTCCACTCCGTCCAGCGTCAGGTGGATGACGCGGTGTGCGCCTCCACTTCATGATCCGCCACGCGCGCCGTGAGCGGTTCGACCTGCGCCCCGATCGTGAAGGCCAGCCGCTTGGTGTCCGGGCCCTTGAGCCGTTCCGGCCCTCCGCCAGGACGGCCTTTGGCGACAGTGACCTGCACCTTCGCGTCCAGGAGGAGCTGACGGCGGCCAAGGGTGTCGTGTCGGTTCCAGAAGCTGGCATACGTCTCGCCTGTCTCCACCACCTCCGTCCTGCTCTCCTGGCGCGGCGTCGCTTCCAGGGCTTCCGCACGCCGTTCCAGGGCAGCCACTTCGTCCTCCCAGACCATCCGTCCGGTCTTAGACCGGCGCATGTCCCGATCCGCGTACAGGGCTCGCAGTTCGCCCTCCACTTCGCGAAGTTCGGGTCGTGGGTCGTATCCCTTGCGGGTGATGACCTTTGTCATCACGACCTCTCCCATCCGGCCAAGGAACTCGTCCGTCACGTACTGCTCCAGCCAGTCGGCACGCATACCCGACACGGCGGGGCAGCGGATACCACGAGACGTGGCGCGGCAGACGTAATCCATCCCTCCGACGCGCTTCGACAGGTACATGTTCCCGCCGCACCCTGCGCAACGGACCACTCCCAGGAGGAGGGCGTTCGTGCCCTTGCGACCCTTGCCGTTACGCGGCGTGCGTGCGGAGAGGGCGTCCTGAAGAACCTGATACTCCTCCTGCGTCAGAACGGGCTCCCCGATCAGGACAGGACTGCCGTCACAGTCCCGCACGGTCTTTCCCTGGTGGACTCGGTGGCCCATCAGTGCGGGGGTCCGGAGTACTTTCGACAAGGTTCCGGACGTCCAGCGGAAGCGGTCATGGCTTCGGCCACCGCGCATGCCGCCAGGTTCCCGCCCGGCCTTGACCGCCTGGTAGTCGCGCGGGACCGGGGTCCCGGATTCGTTCAGCGCGTACGCGAGCGAGCACAGGGACTCGCCGTCCAGAACGGCCTTCACGATGCGAGTCAAGATCTTCACGGCTTCGGGGTCGGGGGCCAGCTTGAACCCGGGCCCCTCAGGATTGGGGACCTTCTCGTACCCGAACGGCACCAGCCCCCCTCCGTAGCGGCCCTGGGAGCGAAGCGCTGCCATAGCACCGGTCACGCGTTCACGGATGGCCGTCGACTCCATCTGCGCGGAAAAGGCCAGGAGCGTCGTGATCAACTCTGAGACAGGGGAGACGGTCCGCATGTCAAGATCCATCGGCGTGCCGCCAGGCCCTTCGGCGAAGACCAAGAGCTTCCCGTGCTGCTTTGCCCAGCGACCCAGCTCGGCCATGTCGGCCATGGAGCGGACAGCGCGGTCCATGCGCCACCAGATGATCATGTCGAAGTCGTCGGGCCGCTCGAGCCAGGCACCCAGTTCCGGCCGGTCGAAGGGTGTCGTCTTCGTCGCGCTGACGTCCAGGTCTTCCGCTTCCCCAACGATGACAGCTCCGCGGCGCGCGGCTTCCTTGCTGTTGGCTGCCCTTTGGCGACTCGGCGACGTTGTCTCGTCAGTGCGAACAGAGAGGCGGATGGCGCTCAGCGCGCGAACTTGGCTCACCTGACGGAACCTACGGAGATCTACGTCAATTGGCCCACTCATAGATCATCCGTCAGAAAATGTTACAACTCCGGGGACTGGGCCGGGAAAGCCTCCCCCTGGGGCGACACGCGAAGGGCGCCCCCTCGTCAAGGGGGCGCCCTCGTCACAGGATCAGGCTGCGCGCGTTGCCAGGGCCTGCGTCAGATCGTGTCCTCGTCGTAGATGTCGTCCTCGGACGACCGGCGCGAGCGGTCCTGCTCGCGGTCCGACGGGGAGCGGTCACGGGACGGGGAGCGGTCGCCCATCTCGTCCTTCTTCTGACCCATGCGCTGGTTGGCCTCCTGCTGGAGACGCTCGGCCTTGTCCTGGAACTGGTCCTTGATGCCCATGTGTGTCACTCCAATGAGTGGTGAGGGGATCGGGGCTCGACCAGCGTGACACGGCCGTGCACGCAGCGCATTTCGATCATCACCCGCTGTGCTGGGACGTCCGTTCCTGCTCGTCGGCGGCGCCTCCGGCGCCCACCAGACCGGGCCGGACCTGGTCCAGACGGTCGTCGAACCGCCGCACCTCGCGGGGCCCGACCGTGCCGATCAGGGTGGGCAGCGCGCCACGGATCGACTGCATGCCGCGCAGCCACCACTGCCCGTAGACGTGCGCGGAGCGCCGCTCGATGCCGTCCACCAGCCGGTCCACCGCGGGACCGAGCGGGTAGGTCTTGTTGGTCGGCCACGGCAGCCGCTTGCGCAGCTCGCGCATCACGTCGTCCTGGTCGGCGCCGCGCACCATGTCGGTGTCGGTCCACGACAGGTAACCGACGCCCACGTCCACGCCCTTGTGGCCGACCTCGCCGCGCAGGCAGTGCGCGAACGCCTCGACGCCGGACTTGGAGGCGCAGTACGCCGACATCATCGGGGCCGGGGTGAGCGCGGCCAGCGAGGCGATCTGCAGCAGGTAGCCGCGGGTCTCCATCAGCGCGGGCAGGAACGCCCGCGCGGTGACCGCCGAGCCGATCAGGTTGACCTCGATCACCCGCCGCCAGGCGTCCGCGTCGGAGCTGACGAGCGGACCGCCGGTGGCGACGCCCGCGTTGGCGATCACGATGTCGATCCGCCCGAACCGCTCCTTGACCTCGGCGGCCACCTGGTTCATGGCGTCCTGGTCGGTGACGTCGGCGTGCCACCAGTCGCTCTCGGCGTACAGGCGGCCGGAGACCTCCTTGAGCCGCTCCGGCTCCAGGCCCACCAGCGCCACCTTCACGCCGCGCACCGACAGCTTGCGGGCCAGCAGCTCGCCGACGCCCCGCGCGCCGCCGGTGACGACGGCGACCCGTCCCTCCAGGTTGATCTTGCTCATGCGGCGCTCTCCTTCGTCGTGCCGGTCGTGCCGGTCCTGTCGGTCGTGCCGGTCCGGTCGGTGCCCTCGGCGGTGTTCCCGGTGCGCGCGTCGGCCGCAGCGCCGTCGGCGAGGTGGGCGGCGGCCAGCGCCCTGATGCGGTCGGTGACCACGTCCGGCGCCTCGATCGGGGTCATGTGGCCGAGGCCCGGAAGTTCGGTCACCCGGAGGCAGTTGGGCAGCTCCTGGGCGAGGTTACGGGCGTGCACCGGCGGTGTCAGCCGGTCCGCGGTGCCCACGAGGACCTCGGTGGGGAGGTCCAGCAGCCGTGCGCCCTCGGTGAGTTCGAGGGTGGACAGGACGTGGGACCAGGCGTGCCGCGCCTTGGTGGGGCAGGCGTGCACCACCCGTGCGCAGGCCTCCACCATCTGCGGCGTCGAACCGGCGCCCATGGTGCCGTACTTGAGGACCTTGCGGCTGAAGCCGGTGGGCCGGCGGCCGATCGGCAGCGGGGAGCCCAGGATCTGTCCGGTGAGCCAGGTGCGGACCGCGCCGCGCCTGATCGGGAGGACCGTGGACTCCGGCACCAGGGCGGAGGCGCCGGTGGAGCAGAGCAGTACGGCCGCGGCGTGTTCGCGGAAGCCGGGGCGTCCGGCGGCCGCCATGATCGTCATGCCGCCCATCGAGTGTCCGGCGATCACCGCCTTCTCGCCGGGGGCGAGGGTGGCGGCCAGCACCGCCTCGAGGTCGTCGGCGAGCTGCTGGGTGCCGACGGGGGCGTGCAGCGGGCTGCCGCCGTGTCCGCGCTGGTCGTAGGCGATGACGCGGAACCGGTCGGACAGGTCGCGGATCTGCGCCGCCCAGAAGGCGACGGAGCAGGTCCAGCCGTGGGCGAGCACGACGGCGGGGGCGCCCTCGGGGCCGTGCACCTCGATCGAGATGCGGGCGCCGTCCGCGGAGAAGGCGGTCAGCTCGCGGGCGGGCGCGGGCGGCTGGTAGCGGCCCAGCGTCGTCAGGTGGTCGAGGGTGCTCATGCGGCGGCCTCCACGGCGGCGGTGGCGCCGGGCCCGGAAGCGGCCTCGGCTGCGGCGGGGGCGGGGCGGACCACGTCGTACTCCAGCAGGTCGACCCGGCGGGTGGCCTTGCGGAACTCGGAGGTGGTGCCCGGCCAGACGGTGGTGTTGCGCCCGCCTGCGTCGAGGTACCAGCTGGTGCAGCCGCCGGTGTTCCACACGGTGCGCTTCATCCGCTCCTGGACGCGGTGGGTCCAGGCGTCCTGCGCCTCGGGGCGCACGTCCAGGGCGGCGCGTCCGCCGAGGACGTCGAGCTGGCGCAGGTAGTCGGCGAGGTAGTTCAGCTGGGCCTCGATCATGAGGATCATCGAGGAGTTGCCGAGCCCGGTGTTGGGGCCGATGACCAGCAGGAAGTTGGGGAAGCCGGCCGTGGTGGTGCCGCGCAGGCCCGCCATGCCGTCCTTCCAGGTCTCCGCGAGGGTCCGTCCGTCGGCGCCGACCGCGCGCTCGGCGATCGGCATGTCGGTGACGTGGAAGCCGGTGCCGAAGACGATCGCGTCGACCTCGGCCTCGGTGCCGTCGGAGGCCACCAGGGTGGAGCCCCTGACCTCGGCCAGGCCGCTCGCCACCACGTCCACATTCGGCTGTGCGAGCGCCGGGTAGTAGGTGTTGGAGAGGAGGATGCGCTTGCAGCCGATCCGGTAGTCCGGGGTCAGCTTGCGGCGCAGTTCGGGGTCCTTGACCGCCTTGGCCATGTTGGCCTTGGCGAGCTTCTCGACGACGCCGAGCAGGTCGGGGTGCTTGGTGAACGCCTGCACCTGGAGCTCGCGGATGCCCCACAGGACGCCGCGGCGCATCCTGGTGGTGAGCGGGACGGCGCGGTGGACCTTGCGCTCCAGGCCGCCGATCGGGCGGTCGGCGCGGGGCATCACCCACGGGGGCGTGCGCTGAAGCACGGTGAGCCGGCCGACCTTCGGCTGGATCGCGGGCACGATCTGGATGGCGGAGGCGCCGGTGCCGACCATGGCGACGCGCTTGCCGGTGAGGTCGTAGTCGTGGTCCCAGCGGGCGGAGTGGAACACCTTGCCGGGGAACGAGTCGAGGCCGGGCACGTCGGGCAGCTTGGGGTCGGAGAGCGGGCCGGTGGCGTTGACCACGACGTCGGCGGTGAGGCTGCCGCTCTTCGTCTCGATCACCCAGTGCAGCGCCTCGTTGTCCCAGGTCATGCGCTCGACCTCGGAGTCGAAGCGGAGGTGGGGGCGCAGGCCGAAGGTGTCGGCCACCTTCTCCAGGTAGGCGTGGATGTGCTCCTGCCCGGAGAAGGCGCGCGGCCAGTCCGGGTTGGGGGCGAAGGAGAACGAGTACAGGTGCGACGGGACGTCGCAGGCGCACCCGGGGTAGCTGTTGTCGCGCCAGGTGCCGCCGAGGGCGGAGGCGCGTTCCAGGACGACGAAGTCGGTGACGCCCTCCCGGCGGAGCCGGACCGCGGCGCCGAGTCCGCCGAACCCGGCGCCGATCACCGCCACTCGTACGTGTTCGTGCTCGTAGTCGGCCATCCCGCCGCCTCCCGCGCTGTGTCTGGCTGTTGCTGGTGCCGTGCCGAGTTCGTGTGTGCCGTGCCGTGCTGCTGCCGCGGTCCGCTCGGACCCCTCGCGAACCTTGCCAGTGTTCACTGGCACTGTTGGGAGCGTAGGGCAGTGGCGTACTGATGGGTAGGGGTCCGGGCGAGGAAAGTTACCGGCGGTACGGCCTAGGGTGATCCGCGTGACGGACGAGGCGGAGACGGTGGGACACGACGACGGGCGGCGGGAGTACCGCGCGGAGGAACTGGCGCGACTGGCCGGCATCACCACGCGCACCCTCCGCTTCTACCGCGAGCGCAGACTGCTGGCGCCGCCGCGGCGCGAGGGGCGGATCGCCTGGTACGACGACCGCCACCTGGCACGGCTGCGCACCATCGCGGCCCTGCTGGAGCGGGGCCACACCCTGAGCGGCATCGCCGAACTCGCGGAGGCCTTCGAACACGGCCGGGGCGTCGGCGAGTTGCTGGGCGTCGCTCCCACCGAGGAGACGCCGGTGCGGCTCTCGCCGGAGGAGCTGGCGGAACGGTTCGCGGGCGAGGTGTCCCCGGAGAACCTGGTCGCGGCGATGGAGCTCGGCTATGTCGCCGTGGACGGCGAGGAGTTCGTGCACATCAGCCGCAACCTGCTGGACGTCTCCTCCGCCCTGGTGCGCGAGGGCATCCCGCTCGCCGCGGTCCTGGAGGCGGGGCGGCGGGTGCGCGAGCACGCCGACGCCATCGCGGACCTCTTCGCCGACCTGGTCGGCGCCCACGCCCCGGAGGAGGACGCCCAGCGCCTGCGCCCGCTGGCCCGCAGCGTGGTCCAGGCGGAGCTCTCCCTCGCCCTCGACCGGCGGCTGCGCAAGCCGTGACCGCGGGCCGGTCCGCCACGGGGCCGGTCCGCCACGACCTCTACCGCGTGACCAGGCGCACGATCCCCGCGATCAGCAGGAGGGGTCCCACGACCGCGAACACGCCGCCGAAAGCACGCGCGAGGACCTGCTGCGCATGGCGGTCGGCTGCCGTCGGCGGCCTTCCGCGCCCGTAGGCGTCGTACCTGTCCTGCCGCTGCTGGATGTTCCAGTCCGCCGAGACCGAGGGGCTGAGCACGAGGATGACGCCCGTCAATGTCATGAAGGCTCCCCCGACCAGCATCACGACCGCCCACTCCTGAGGAGAGACGCCCCGGCCGGCCAGCGTCACGAGCATGTCCAAGGGAGCCTCCCGCGGCCGCGGTGGAGTTTTGGCATGCACCATACACATGCGCGGGTCGGGCGAGGCCGGCCTGGTCACCCTCGGCCGGATTCCCGATCAGGGCCCAGCACCGTCACCCGCCGGTACTCGGACCTCAGGTTCGGCGAGGCCCTCCCCGGCGCCCGCCACATACCTTGACCCACCCCGGGTCGGGCGGAGCTCCCGCCCGGCTCGGGACGCCGGTGCGTGGGGTCCCCGGAAACGACGAAGATCCCGGCCGATCGTGAGATCGTCGGGATCTTGTCGTGCAGGTGGACCTGAGGGGATTCGAACCCCTGGCCCCCTCGATGCGAACGAGGTGCGCTACCGGACTGCGCCACAGGCCCTTGCAACGAGTGAAACTCTAGCATCCCCATCCGGGTGGTCGGTAATCCGTTCCGCGCGATCCCCGCAGGCCGGACGCCGCTCCACCCGGCGGGTCACTCGTTGGCCGCCCGGGGCCGGTCCCGGTCCCCCTCGGCGTACTGGTCGAAGAGCGGGGTGCGGCCCCGGCCGCGGCCACGGCGGGCTCCGGAGCGGCCTCGGGGCTCCGGGTGGGCCTGGGGCTCCTCGGACGCGGACGCCTCGGACGCCTCGGCCTCCTGGGCCCCGCGCGGCTCCGCCGACTGGTCGTGGCGGTCCGCGCCGACGGCGGCGCGGGCGGAACTCCAGGCGTCGTCCGTGAGGTCGACGTCGGAGGTGGTGCGCGGGGCCACCGGCGCGGTGACGTAGGTCGGCAGCGGGACCGGCACCGGCTCCCAGCTGTCGGAGGGACCCGCGTCCCGCTCGGGCTCACGCTGCTGGTCGACCCACTCGGCATGGTCGGTCTGCTCGATCAGGGCGAGCCGGTCGGCGGCGAGCGAGGAGAGCGTGGCCGGCCCGGGGTCGTGGCCCTCGGGCTCCGGCACGCCGTCGCCCGGACGGCCCGTGGGCCGCTGGACGGCGAGGTCCTGCTCGGGTCCGCGCGGGAGGCGTTCGGTGCCACGCTCGGGGTCCGCCGCGGGCGACGGACCCGGACGGCGGCGCCCGCCGCGCTCCCGCTCACGGCCTCGCTCGCGCACGCGCCGCGCCGCCTCCTCGGCCTGACCGCGGTCCATGCGGTAGGCGAAGCGGCGGCGTTCCTGGGTGCGGAGGTAGGCGATGTAGACGCTGAGCAGCACGGCCGGCAGGACCGGCGCCCAGAGGAAGGCGACACCGCCCACCGCGGCGGCGACCGCGCCGGCGCTGAAGACGACGAAGAGCAGGGTGATGGTGCGCCGTCTGCGGGCCATCACCCGGGAGCGCGCGATCTTCGCCCGCGCCGCCTCCGCCTTCCGCTCCGCGGCCGCCCGGGAGGCCCGGTCGAGGCGGTCGGGACGGTCCGGCCGCTCCAGGCGCTCCGTACGGGCCGGGTGCTCTCCGGCACGGGCCGGGTGCTCGACGCGATCCGGGGGCTCGACGCGCGCCGGGTGCCCGGCGCGGTCCGGGTGCCCGGCGCGGTCCGGGCGGCCGGTCCGCTGCCGGGCGCCGGGAGCCTCACCGCAGCGCTGCTCCGGCCCGGCGGGGTGCGGATCGTCCGGGGGTACGGCGAAGGCCCGGACGTCGACCGAGTCGGTCACGGCGTCCGGGTCGACCGGGTCGGCCGCGGGCTCCGCCTCGTCGGAGGAGCGCGCGAGGTCCTTGGCGTAACGGCGCTCCATCCCCGCCCTTCCGGACAGCAGCCGGATGGCGGTGCTGAAGCGTTCCGTCGGACGGGCCTCGTTCAGCTCGTCCTGCCTACGGAGCCACATCGGCACCAAGTAGGCGGCCCAGGCCCCGACAATGACTGCGTAGATGAGGCCGCTGCTGCTCACGGTCACACGGTAGAGCGGTTTGGGTGAGGCCATCTGCCAATTCACACGGTGTGTCGCACGATCTGGCTGATATTTCGAGCCTTTTAGGCGACCGATGTGATCACAGACCGCCGGAAGCATGAATTCCTGCACCCAAACGTGAGCGCAACGGACCCAAATTCGAACACTTATTCAATTACCGGTGACAGGGCGCCTTCTCGGACTTCCGTCAGGGCGTGCGGCCCCTCAGCCTGGACAGACGCGTCATCATCCCTTCGGGGACCTCTTCCGCGGTGAGCGCGTAGACGAGGTGGTCGCGCCAGTCCCCGTCGATGTGCAGATAGCGCGGCCGCAGCCCTTCCTCGCGGAATCGGAGTTTCTCCACGACGCGGCGGCTGGGCCCGTTCTCGGGGCGAATGCAGACCTCCAGCCGGTGCAGTCCGACCGAGCGGAAGCTGTGGTCCGCGGCGAGGGCGACCGCTGTCGGCATCACGCCGCGGCCGGCCACCGCCTGGTCCACCCAGTAGCCGATGTTCCCCGAGCACATGGAGCCCCAGGTGATGCTGCCGACCGTCAACTGCCCGGCCAGGCGGCCGCGGTACTCGACGACCCAGGGCATCATCCGCCCGGCCCGCGCCTCGGAGCGCAGGTGACGGACCATCTGCCGGAAGGTGGGCCGGTGGGTGACCGGGCCGCCCGGCATCGGGGGCGGGATGGTCGCCTCCCAGCGGCGCAGCCAGTCGCGGTTGCGCCGGTTGACCTCGCGCCAGTCGCCCTGGTCGCGCATCCGCATCGGCCGCAGCCGGACGTCGCCGTGTTGCAGGACCACGGGCCAGAGCAGGCCGTTCAGCTCGCACCCCCGGAGGACGGGCCCCCCGACGGCGCGGAGGAGGGGTGGTCCCCGCCGCGGAGCTGGTCCACGGCGTGCGTGAGCAGGTCGCCGAGGACGGCGAGGCCGTCCTTCACCCCGCCCGTGGAGCCGGGGAGGTTGACGACCAGGGTGTGCCCGGCGACGCCCGCGATCCCCCGCGAGAGCGCCGCGGTGGGCACCTTCTCCCGGCCGTACGCGCGGATCGCCTCGGGGATGCCGGGGACCTCGTGGTCCAGGATCCGGCGGGTGGCCTCGGGGGTGCGGTCGGTGGGCGAGACGCCGGTGCCGCCGGTGGTGAGCACCACGTCGTAGCCGGCCGCGACGGCGTCCCGCAGCGCGGCTTCGACCGGGTCGCCGTCGGGGACCACCACGGGACCGTCCACGGCGAAGCCGAGCGCCTCGAGACCCGCCTTCAGCAGCGGACCGCCGCGGTCCTCGTAGACCCCGGCGGCGGCCCGGTTGGACGCGGTGACGACCAGTGCCCGGTAGCCCTCGGGCTCGGGTCCTCGGGCGCCGTGCCCCTGAGGACCGCTCACGCCCGCCTCCACTCGCCGGACTTGCCGCCGGTCTTCTCCTCGACCCGCACGTCGCTGATGACGGCGCCCTTGTCGACCGCCTTGACCATGTCGACGACGGTGAGTGCGGCGACGGTGACGGCGGTCAGCGCCTCCATCTCCACCCCGGTGCGGTCGGTGGTCCTCACCGTGGCGGTGATCTCGACGGCGTCGTCGGTGACGGCGAGGTCGAGCTTCACCCCGGAGAGGGCCAGCGGGTGGCAGAGGGGGATCAGTTCGGGCGTCTTCTTGGCGCCCATGATCCCGGCGATCCGCGCGGTCGCGAGGGCGTCCCCCTTGGGCACGCCCTCACCGCGCAGCAGCTCCACCACGCGCGGGTGGACGAGGACCCGGCCGCTCGCGCGGGCGGTGCGGGCGGTCACGTCCTTCCCGGAGACGTCGACCATGCGGGCGGCGCCCGCCTCGTCGATGTGGGTCAGTCGGTCCTGCGTACCCATGCGGAAGGCGTCCTTAGTCGTTCAGGGCTGCTGCCGTGCGAGGTGTGCACGGCGATGCGCGACACGGTACCGCCAGGATCCGCCCGTCAGCCGAGCAGGACCACCTCGACGTCGTCGCCGGGCTCCACCGAGGTGACGTGCTCGGGGACCACGATCAGCGCGTTCGCCCGGGCCAGCGCGCCGACCAGGTGGGAGCCCGCGCCGCCCACCGGGGTGACCCGGTCGCCGTCGAGGCGGCCGCGCAGGAACTGGCGGCGGCCCTGCGGCGAGGAGAGCGCCTTGCCGGCGTCCAGGGACGCCCGGGTGCGCGGCCGGTGGAGCTGGTCCTCGGGCAGGCCCATCAGGGCCCGGATCACCGGGCGGACGAAGATCTCGAAGGAGACGAACGAGGAGACCGGGTTGCCCGGCAGGGTGAGCACCGGCGTGTGGTCGGGCCCGATCATCCCGAAGCCCTGCGGCTTGCCGGGCTGCATGGCGACGCGCCGGAAGTCGACCCCGGCGGCGGCCCGCTGCTCGCCGCCACCCTCGCCGTCGCGCTCGGCGCCCTCCTCGCCGTCGCCGTCCTCGGCCTCGAGCGTTGCCGGTTCGGGCGCGGTGAGCGCCTCCTTGACCACGTCGTAGGCGCCCACGCTGACGCCTCCGCTGGTCACCAGCAGGTCGGCGCGCACCAGTTGGTCGTCGACGCTGGTGCGCAGGGTCTCCGCGTCGTCGGCGACCGCTCCCACCCGGTAGGCGATCGCCCCGGCCTCCCGGGCGGCGGCGGTGAGGGCGAAGCTGTTGGAGTCGTGGATCTGCCCGGGCTTCAACGGCTCGCCGGGCGGCACGAGTTCGCTGCCGGTGGAGAGGACCACGACCCGCGGCCGGGGCCGGACCTTCGCGGTGGCCCGGCCCACGGAGGCGAGCAGGCCGAGCTGGGCGGGCCCGAGGACGGTGCCGGCGGCGAGGGCGCGGTCCCCCGCCTTCATGTCGCTGCCGGCGCGGCGGACGTGCGCCCCGGCCTCGGCGCCCTGGTAGACCCTGACCTGCCCGGTGGCGCCCTCGGGCGCCTTGCTGCGGGCCTTCATCCCGGTGGCCGGCCCGCCCCCGAGCCCGCCGTCGGTCCACTCGACGGGCACGACCGCCTCGGCGCCGGGCGGCAGGGGCGCGCCGGTCATGATGCGGGCGGCCTGCCCCGGACCCACCTTCAGCCCGGGGGCCTGACCGGCCGCCACGTCCCCGACCACCTCGAGGACCGCGGGGAACTCCCTGCTCGCACCCGTCACGTCCGCGACGCGCACCGCGTAGCCGTCCATCGAGCTGTTGTCGAAGGGCGGCAGGGAGACCGGCACCGTCACGTCCTCGACCAGGACGCAGCCCTGGGCGTCGAGCAGTTGCAGCTCGATCGGCTCGAGGGGGCGGACGGTGGAGAGGATGTCCTCGAGGTGCTCCTCCACCGTCCACAGGCGGTCCTCCTGCGACGGCGACGCGGTGCTGCGGGGTGCGGTGGTGCTCAAGTCCGTTACATCTCCTCGGCTACGAATCGGCGGAGCCAGGTCCGGAAGTCCGGCCCCAGGTCCTCACGTTCGCATGCCAGTCGGACAATCGCACGCAGATAGTCGCCACGGTCTCCGGTGTCATAGCGGCGGCCCTTGAAGACGACGCCGTGGACGGGTCCGGCGATGCTCTCGTCGGCCGCCAGGTGCTGGAGGGCGTCGGTCAGCTGGATCTCGCCGCCGCGCCCCGGCGCGGTGTGCCGCAGCACCTCGAAGATGCCCGGGTCGAGGACGTAGCGGCCGATGACGGCGTAGGCGGACGGGGCGTCGGCCGCCTCGGGCTTCTCGACCAGCCCGGTCACCCGGGTGACGTCGGCGTCCTTGGTGCACTCGACGGCGGCGCAGCCGTAGAGGTGGATCTGCGCCGGGTCGACCTCCATCAGCGCCACGACGCTGCCGCCGTACTCGGCCTGGACCTCGATCATGCGGGAGAGCAGCGGGTCGCGCGGGTCGATCAGGTCGTCGCCGAGGAGGACCGCGAAGGGCTCGTCGCCGACGTGCGGGGCGGCGCAGAGCACCGCGTGGCCGAGACCTCTGGGGTCGCCCTGGCGGACGTAGTGGATGGTGGCGAGGTCGGTCGGCTCCTGGACGCGGGCCAGCCGGTCGTTGTCGCCCTTGCGCTCGAGGGCGTTCTCCAGCTCGTAGTTGCGGTCGAAGTGGTCCTCGAGCGGGCGCTTGTTGCGGCCGGTGACCATCAGCACGTCCCGCAGGCAGGCCTGGACGGCCTCCTCGACGACGTACTGGATCGCCGGCTTGTCGACGACCGGGAGCATCTCCTTGGGCGTCGCCTTGGTGGCCGGAAGGAACCGCGTGCCGAGACCGGCCGCCGGGATGACAGCCTTACTGATCCGAGGATGTGCCTTCATCATGTTCGCAACCATATCCATTGGGTTGTACGGAATCGGGAGCTCCATTCGATTCCACGTCATATGGCTGCATTCGGGCGGAAAACTGAACCGATCGTGCGGCCGGGAAGCTGTGGGAGACACCGCGGTGGGAGACAACAGTGACTGACGAGGATGCCAAGCGAAGGTTGCGGGCGGAGATCCTCCGTGCGAGGAGAAGGTTGACGGACGACGAGCGCCGTGCGGCCGGACACGCGCTGGCGGCGCGAGCCCTGGAGCTGCCGGAGGTGGCGCGGGCGCGGACGGTCGCTGCGTACGTCTCGGTGGGCGCGGAGCCGGAGACCCGTGCGCTGCTGGACGCGTTGCGCGGACGGGGCGTGCGGGTGCTGCTCCCGGTGCTGCGTGAGGACGACGACCTGGACTGGGGGGAGTACCGCGGCGCGGACGCGCTGGTCGCACGGCCGCTGGGGGCGGGGCGGATGACACTGCTGGAACCGGGCGGCGCGCCGGGCGGCGTCGAGGCGGTGCTCGCCGCGGACGTGGTCCTCCTGCCGGGGCTGGCGGTGGACCGCGGCGGGCTGCGGCTCGGGCGCGGGGGCGGTTCCTACGACCGGGTCCTCGCCCGCCTCGACGCGGCGGGCGCCGCCCCGGCGCTGGTGGTCCTCCTGCACGACACCGAGCTGCGCGACACGGTCCCCGCCGAACCGCACGACCGCCCGGTCACCGCCGCGGTGACCCCCTCGGGCCTCCACCGTTTCGGCTGACCTCCGCGTCCGGGAAGGCCGCCGGGGCGGCTCCCCCGTGAGGGAACCGCCCCGGTGCGGTGGGCCCGGCGGGCGGGCCGTCACGGCTTCAGCGTGAGCGTCTCCTCCGTGGCCCGCTTCACCGCGGCCGCGGAGAACGGCCACTCGTACAGCTCCCCCTTCGCCCACGCGTCCGTCTGGTCCACGTAGTGCGAGCTGTACGCGTGCCCGGACGCGCCGGTGAGGTTGATCCACTTCGACTTGTCGAGGTCGTCGAGGTTCACCACCATCCGCATGGACGGCACCCAGACCACCCCGTACCCGCCGGCCGCGTTCCACCCCGTCGCGTCGACGGTGGACTCGCCGCCGCCGAGCTCCCAGGGCCCGCGGTTGAGCATGTGCTGGAGGAAGCCCGGACCGGCCGTGCCCATGGTCTGGTTCTTCAGGTACAGCGTGTGCAGCCGGCCCCAGCTCCAGCTGTCCATGTCCTTGCCGAGCTTCGCCGTCAGCTCCCAGCGCGCGTCGACCATGGCCCGCTCGAGCAGGGCGTCCCGGTCGTTCTTGGCGCCCTTACGGCCGCTGAGCGACTTGCCGGTGGTCCACCACTCGCTGTCCTCGTCCGCCATCAGGTTCCGCACGACCTCGAACCACCGGTCGCCGCCGTCCGGCTGGGCCTGCGTGGCGCTGCGCTGCCCGCACTCGCGGACCTTGTCCGCCTCCTCGGCGGGACCGGTGGTGTTCACCGGCTCCACCCACAGGCACTGGCCCTCGACCCGCAGTTCCTTGGGCAGCTTGTTGCCGAACGCCAGCTTCAGGATGTTGCGCCACACGGCGTTGAAGTACGCGGCCGCCGCCGAGTCCGGGGTCTGGGTGCGGTCCCAGCTCTCCAGCAGCTCCTGCGCGTCGCGGACGTCGTCGTCCTTGACGTCGATCTTCAGCAGCTCGGGCACCAGCAGCTTGGCGATCTCGCTGCTGCTGTCGGTCTGCATCTCGCGCATGTCCTCGGTCGAGACCTTGCCGCCGCCCTCGATCTTCGCCTTGACCAGGTCGTTGATCCGCTGACTGCGGGCGCCGTAGGACCAGTCGCCGGTCAGCAGGTACGGGTAGGCGTCCTCGTCGACCACGGCCTGGTTGGCGGTGACGATGTAGCCGCGCTCCGGGTTGAACTCGTAGGGCAGCTCGTCCTGGTCGATCCAGCCGGTCCAGCGGGCGGCACGCTCCCAGCCGGGCGCCGGGAGCGCGCCGTCGTAGCCCTCGGCGCGGACCGGGATGCGGCCCGGCAGCTGGTAGCCGATGTTCTTCCGGTCGGCGTAGACGAGGTTCTGCGAGGGCACCTCGAACAGCTCGGCGGCCTTGCGGAACTCCTGCCAGTTCCGCGCCGTGTTGATGGCGAAGACGGCGTCCATGGTGCTGCCCGGGTCGAGCGCGGTCCACCGCAGCGAGACCCCGTAGCCGTCGCCCCGGTCGGGTGCGGCGGCCTTCACGCCGGCCTTCCTTCCGACCTGGACGAGCTCGTCGTCGCGGTCGGAGAGGAGCGGGCCGTTGTTGGTCTCGCGGACCACGATCTTCTTGTCGGCCCCGCCGGCGACCTTGATGGTCTCCTCACGGGTCCGGAAGGGGACGGTCTTCCCGTCGTACTGGTAGCCGTCGCGGGTGACCTTCTGCAGGTACAGGTCGCTGACGTCCACGCCGGAGTTGGTCATGCCCCAGGCGATCTGCGCGTTGTGGCCGATGACCACGCCGGGCATGCCGGAGAAGGTGTAACCGGAGACGTCGTAGCGGCAGCTCGCGGAGACGGTGCGGCAGTGCAGGCCCATCTGGTACCAGACCGAGGGCAGCGCGGGCGACAGGTGCGGGTCGTTGGCCAGCAGCGGGGCCCCGCCCACGGTGTGCGATCCGGCGACCACCCAGGAGTTGGAGCCGATGCCGTTGCCGTTGACGCCGACCGCGGTGGGCAGCTCGTCCAGGGCGCCGTAGAGACCGGCGAGCTGGCTCTGCAGCCCGGCCTGGTCCTCCGCCGCGACACCCGGGAGGGTGCCGGCGCCGCCCTGGGCCTGCTCGCTCGCGGTGGCCTTCTGGTCCCAGGTGCCGGTGGCCTGCGAGTATGCGCCCTCCTGCACGATCGTCCGGTTCCGCTCGAACGGGTAGCCCGGGTACAGGTCGGCGATCTGCTTCGCGTCGAGCCTGCTGGTCATCAGCGAACGGTCGATCTCGTCCTGCATGTTGCCGCGCAGGTCCCAGGCCATCGCCTTGAGCCAGGCCACCGAGTCGACGGGGGTCCACGGCTGGGGCGTGTAGTCGCCGGTGAGCGCGAGCGCCGCGTACTCCAGGGAGAGTTCGTCGCCCTCGCGATCGCCGAGGTAGGCGTTGACGCCCTTGGTGTAGGCCCGCAGGTACTTCTTGGTGGAGGCGGACAGCTTCTTGTCGTACTCCTGCTGCGCGACACGGCGCCAGCCGAGGGTGCGCAGGAACTCGTCGGTGCCGACCTGGCTCGCGCCGAACATCTCGGAGAGCCGGCCCGCGGTCAGGTGGCGGCGCACGTCCATCTCGTAGAACCGGTCCTGCGCCTGGACGAATCCCTGCGCCATGAACAGGTCTTCCTCGGAGTCGGCGTAGACGTGCGGCACGCCCTGGCCGTCGCGCCGGACCTCGACCGGGCCGGACAGGCCCTTGAGGGTCAGCGACCCGCTGGTCTGCGGGAACGAGGCACGGACGGTGCTGACCGTCCAGTACCCGCCGTAGACCAGGCCGCCTATGAGCGCGAGGACGACGAGAAGGACCAGGAGTCGGGCTTTGCGCCCCTTCTTCCTGCCGGACTTGCCGGGCTGCTGACCGGAAGAGGCGGTGGTGTTGGGGGGCATCGCTGTCCTTGCTGTCCTCACGCGAGCGGCGGGGCGGGCGGTGGTCAGTTCTGGGCGCGGCGGCGTGGCCCGACGTCGCGCTGGAGCAACGATAGGCGCACGGGGCGCGGCGGCTTGACGCGGCGTCTGTGAAGCCGTGGCATCAGGCGAGCGGGGTGTCCAGGGTGTCCTGTTCGTCCCGATGCGGCGTCCGCAGGGAGCGTCCGCCGGGGCGCGAAGTGGCGAAAGCGCGTCAAGAAAGCGTCAAGAGTTAGGTAAGGTAACGAAAGACCTGCCGATGCCGTCCCGTGCGCACACGGGGCTGTTCGCAGCACCTCGGAGGGAAGGGAAGGGGCGCCAACTGTCTGTCGACCACCTCAACCAGCTTCTGCTCGGCGCCTCGCTCGTCCTCCTGGTGGCCGTGGCCGCCGTGCGCGTGTCCTCACGCAGCGGACTCCCGAGCCTCCTCATCTACCTCGGCATCGGCATCGCGCTGGGCTCCGACGGCATCGCGGGCATCGAGTTCGACAACGCCGCGCTCACCCAGGTCATCGGCTACGCGGCCCTGGTCGTGATCCTCGCCGAGGGCGGACTGGGCACCAAGTGGGGCCAGATCAAACCGGTGCTGCCCGCCGCCGGCGTGCTGGCCTCGGCCGGCGTCGCGGTGAGCGTGACGGTCACCGCCGCGGCCGCCCACTACCTGGCCGGGCTGGAGTGGCGGCAGGCGCTCATCGTGGGCGCGGTGGTCTCCTCGACCGACGCGGCGGCGGTCTTCTCCGTGCTGCGCCGGATCCCCCTGCCGTCCCGCATCACCGGCACCCTGGAGGCCGAGTCGGGCTTCAACGACGCCCCGGTGGTCATCCTGGTCGTCTCCTTCTCCACCGCCGGGCCGTTCGAGCACTGGTACCTGCTGCTGGCGGAGATGGCGATGGAACTGGCGATCGGCGCGGCCGTGGGCCTGGCGGTCGGCTGGCTGGGCGCCTGGGGGCTGCGGCGGGTCGCGCTGCCCGCCTCCGGCCTCTACCCCATCGCCGTGATGTCGATGGCCGTGACGGCCTACGCGGCGGGCGCCATCGCGCACGGCAGCGGCTTCCTCGCGGTCTACCTGGCGTCGATGGTGCTGGGCAACGCCCGGCTGCCCCACCACCCGGCCACCCGCGGCTTCGCCGACGGGCTCGGCTGGATCGCGCAGATCGGCATGTTCGTGCTGCTCGGCCTGCTGGTCAACCCGCGGGAGCTGGGCGACGACATCCTGCCCGCGCTGGTGATCGGCCTGGTCCTGACCATGGTGGCGAGGCCGCTGAGCGTGATCGCCTGCCTGTCGCCGTTCCGGGTGCCCTGGCAGCAGCAGGCGCTGATGTCGTGGGCGGGGCTGCGGGGCGCGGTGCCGATCATCCTGGCCACCATCCCGATGGTGGCCGGGGTGGCGGGCAGCCGCCGGATCTTCAACATCGTCTTCGTGCTGGTCGTGGTCTACACGCTGATCCAGGGGCCGACGCTCCCCTGGCTGGCCCGCAAGCTGCGCCTGGGCGACGACAACGAGGCCTCCGACCTGGGCATCGAGTCCGCGCCGCTGGAGCGGCTGCGCGGGCACCTGCTCTCGCTGACCGTGGACAGGGACTCCCGGATGCACGGCGTCGAGGTCGGCGAGCTCCGGCTGCCGGTGGGCGCCTCGGTCACCCTGGTGGTCCGGGCCGGCGCCTCCTTCGTGCCGTCGCCCGCCACGGTGCTCCAGCGGGGGGACGAGTTGCTGGTGATCGCCACCGACCAGGTGCAGGACGCCGCCGAGCGGCGCCTGCGGGCGGTGGCCCGGGGCGGAAAGCTGGCCGGGTGGCTGGGTACGTCGGGGGCGGCGCGGTAACTCTCCGCCCCCGACGGCGGACGGGGGTCCGCGGTGGTCCGGGGGGTGGTCCGTGCGGTGGTTGCCGCGGTGGTCGCGGCGGTGGTCGTGGCGGTGGTCGTGGCGCTTCTGCACGGTGGTCGCGGCGCTTCCCGCGGTGGTCCGCGCAGTGGTTTCGGTCACCGGACGGGGTGCGGCAGTGGACTGACGGCGAGGAATGCGTCAAGATGGATCGTCGTTAGCACTCATTGAGTGAGAGTGCCAGGAGGAAGACAGTGCCGACCTACCAGTACCAGTGCACCGCGTGCGGCGAGGGCCTCGAGGCGGTGCAGAAGTTCACCGATGACGCTCTGACCGAGTGCCCGAACTGCCAGGGCCGCCTGAAGAAGGTGTTCTCGGCCGTCGGCATCGTCTTCAAGGGCTCCGGGTTCTACCGCAACGACAGCCGCGGCTCCTCGTCGAGCAGCTCCCCGGCCGCGAAGTCCGGCTCCTCGAGCAGCGGCTCGAGCTCGTCGGCCTCGTCCTCCTCCTCGACGTCGGGTTCGTCCACGTCGTCGACGTCGGCCCCCGCCGCCTCGTCGGCGCCGGCCTCGACCTCCTCGTCGAGCAGCAGCTCGGCCGCCTGACCCACACCTCGCGGGCCCCGCCCTCTCCCGGTCGTCACCGGGAGAGGGCGGGGCTTTCGCGCGTCCTGGGGACTCGTCCGGTCCGCGGCGGTGTGCGGGGCCGGACGGTGAGCCGCGGCGGCCGGGCCCGTGTCGGTCCCCGCGGGGGAGGGCCTAAGGTTCGGGCCATGGTGAACACGGTGAGCGCCGAGATCGGCGTGATCGGCGGGTCCGGCTTCTATTCGTTCCTCGACGACGTGACCGAGGTCGCGGTCGAGACCCCCTACGGGCCGCCCAGCGACTCGTTGTTCGTCGGCGAGATCGCCGGCCGCCGGGTGGCGTTCCTGCCCCGGCACGGACGCGGGCACCACCTGCCGCCGCACCGCATCAACTACCGGGCCAACCTCTGGGCGCTGCGGTCGGTGGGCGTCCGGCAGGTCCTCGGCCCCTGCGCGGTCGGCGGCCTGCGGCCCGAGTACGGGCCGGGCACGCTGCTGGTGCCCGACCAGCTGGTGGACCGCACCAAGTCCCGGGCCGGCACCTACTTCGACGGGCTCCCGCTGCCCGACGGCACCGTCCCCAACGTCGTCCACGTCTCCCTCGCCGACCCCTACTGCCCCGCCGGACGGGCCGTCGCCCTCAAAGCGGCGCGCGGCCGCGACTGGGAGGCCGTCGACGGCGGGACCCTGGTGGTGATCGAGGGACCCCGCTTCTCCACCCGCGCCGAGTCCCGCTGGCACGCCGCCCAGGGCTGGTCCGTGGTCGGCATGACCGGGCACCCCGAGGCTCCGCTCGCCCGCGAACTGGAACTCTGCTACACCTCGCTGACCCTGGTCACCGACTTGGACGCGGGCGCCGAGACCGGTGAGGGCGTCTCCCACGAGGAGGTGCTCCAGGTGTTCGGCGCGAACGTGGACCGCATGCGGGACGTCCTGTTCGACGCGGTGGCGGCGCTCCCGGCGTCCGACGCGCGCACCTGCCTCTGCGCCGGTGCGCTGGGCGCCCAGGACCCGGGCTTCGCCCTCCCGTAGCCCATGGGCCCCGTGACCCTGGCGCCTTCTCCCCTGCCTTCACTCTCCCGAGTGAGCTGGGGAGGAGGGTTCGCCGAGGGTTGTCCACAGCCTCCGGCAGGGGTTGCGGAAATGGGTCAGCGTGGGCCCATGAACCTCACGAACACCTGCGCCCCCACTCGCGCCGCGGCCGCGAACGCCGCGAACGCGCACACCGCGCCGCCGCCCTGGCCGGACGCCTGTGCCCACGGCTGCTCCGGTGCCGCCGGCTCCCCCGCCGCCCCGCTGCGGCGGCTCGGGCCGGGCGGGGTGCCCGCCCCCGGCAGCATCCCGCTCTTCGCCCCGCTGCGGGTGCCCGGCGGGCGCCTGCGCGGCGGACGGCCGGCCCGCGCCGCGCCACGGGTGCTCGCCGCCGCGTTGACGGCCGTGGCGGTGACCGCCCTCGCCCCGGGACCGGCCGCTCCTGCCGCACCTGCGGCGTCCTCGGCGTCCTCCGAGACCTCGGCCCGCGTGGGCGGAAGGGCGGCAGTGGGCGCGCTTCAAGGGCTGCCCCCGCCGGACGGGGAGCGGGTGGAGGCGCCGGTGCGGCTCGCGGATCCGGCCGTCGCGGCGCTGCTGCGCCGCGGGGACCTGGTCGACGTGGTGGCCGCCGGACCGCGAGGCCGTCCGCGGGTGCTGGCGCGCGGGGTGCGGGTCGCCCGGCTGCCCGGGCCGCCGCCGGGGCCGCCCGGAGCGACGGACCTCGACATGGGCGGCGCGACCGGCGGGGCGCTCGTGGTGCTCTCCGCGCCCCGCACCGCCGCGGTACGCCTGCTCGGCACGGCGCCGGAGGACCGGCTCACGGTGGCTTTCCGGAGCGGACGTTGAGCGGCGCGGGCACGGCGGCTCGCCGCGGACACAGTGGCCGCGGGCCCGGTGGCTCAGAGGTGGTGCGGCGGCTTCTCGTCGAGGAAGCGGCGGAGGTCCGCGGCGGCGTCCCCACCACCGCGCGAACGCTCCCCCCAGCCACGGTCGGTGTCGTCCGAGGACTGCTGGTCCAGCGGGTCGTCGAAGACCAGCGCGGCCCTGGGCCGACGGGGCGCGGCCGCGACGGTGGGGGCCGCGGCCGCGTCGGTGGGGGCCGGGGCGGCGTCGGCGGCGGGGCCGGACGGCGTCCCGCCGGGGGTACCGGTCCGGGCGTCGGCCGAAGCGTCGGCCTGGGAGTCGGCCTGGGCGTCGTCGGAGGAGGAACTCATCCGTCAAGCGTACGACCGGCGTACGCCTCCGCCTCAGGGCAACCTCCCAGGGGAAGTACGCGTCTCAACAACCGTACGTTTTCTCGGTTCCCGGACATGATGTCCGAGCGAGGGGCTACGGTATGCACCCACAAGGTGACAAGCAGCGACGCTGGGAGCAGCCTTGAGCGTTCCGTACGAGACGGCGGCGTACCCGGAGGAGCACCTGGACCGGCTCCTGGGCCGCGCCCTGAACTCCTTCGAACTGCCCGACGAGGTCCTGACGCGGCTGGACTCCGCGCTGGCGTACGACGGCTCGCTCCATTCCGCCCACCACAGTGGGGGCCTGTACCGGGAGACCCACCGGCACACCTGGCTGCTCTCCGACGGCTCCGTGCTCACGCTGTGGGAGCTCGTCCACAACACCGCGGCGGGCCGCCTGGTGCGGCACGAGGTCTACGCGGACCTGGACGAGCTGTCCGCGGCCACGGGTCGGCTCCCCCTGCCGTCCGACGAGCCGGCCCTGGCGCCGATGGACGCGCTGCGCCTGCCTCCGGTGCGGCTGCCTCCCCTGACGGGCTTCGGGCCGCCGTACGCGCCCGCCGACTCGGCGGACCACCTGCGCCGGCTGCTGCGGCGCGCGGAGAACCCTGACCGCCCCGGCCCGGACGCCGCGGCGGCCCTGCGGGCGGCGTACGCGCACGAGATCACCCAGGCCTTCGGACCGCCGTGCCGCACCGGGACGGGGGTGTGCCTGTCCCTGTACGAGCACGCCTTCCTGCTGCCGGGCGGCCGCCGCACCTCCCTGTGGGAGGTCGAGCACACGGCGACGCCGGACGGTCGCCACATGTGCGAGGTCTACCCCACCGAGGCCGCGGCGAGGGCCGCGATGGAACGTCGCGTCGAGCCGTAGCGACCGCCCCCGGCGGTACGCCGGGCCGCCGCACCGCCGGGCCCGGCCCGGTCCGAACCCGTCCGCTCACTCACCTCCAGTCCGATCCCCCCAACCCTCTTACAGGGCCTTCTCGAACCAGGCCACGTCCCAATACCGCCCGAACTTCCGCCCGACCTCACGGAGCACCCCGACGGGTTCGAAGCCGAAGCGCCGGTGCAGTCGCTCGGACGGCTCGTTGGGCGGGACGATCGCCGCGTAGGCCCGGTGCACGTCCTCGTCCGCCAGCGCATCGAACAGCGCCCCGTACAGCCGGCCTCCCACCCCGCGGCCGGTCACGCCCGGCGCCAGGTAGACCGTGCACTCGACCGAGCTCAGGTACGCGGGCTTCGGGCGGAACCGGCCCGAGGTCGCGTATCCGAGCACCTCCCCCGTCCCCACGTCCTCCGCCACCAGCAGGCGGTGCGGCCCTCCGGGGGAATACGAGGCCAGCCAGGCGCGTCTCTCCTCCGGAGTGAAGATTTCCGTGTCGAACGTGTAAGGCGTCTCACACACGTAGTGGTTGTAAATGGCCGTCAGCGCCGCGAGGTCCTGCTCGACACCGGCCCTGACCTGTACTTCCTCACCCACCGTGTTCCTCCGTCTCCGCGGTGCGGGCGGGCAGGGTACTGCATGCGGGAGGGACTCGTGGGACCGTGCGGGAATTCTGTCCCGTTTCCGGTCGTTGTATCCCACGGATGCCGGGCACCCGGTGACTGTGAGGCTCACACGCTTCAACGTCACGCCGAGCCCGCCGGGGGTGATTCACGGCCGCCCGGGAGGCCGGCGTCCACAGCTGGAAAACGTCCGCCCACCATCGTTAGGGAGCACACGCATGGCAACCCGTGCCGTCGCCCGTCGCAAGTCCGCCACCTCCGGCGGGACGTCCGACGCGGCACGCAGCGTTCGCGCCCATGGCGGCGAGATCGCGGACCGCGACCTGGTCGGCATGTACCTGGACGAGATCGCGCGTACGCCGCTGCTCGACGCCGCAAAGGAGGTCGAGTTGTCCGAGACGATCGAGGCGGGTGTCTTCGCCCAGCAGATCCTCGGCGGCGAGGCGGAGTCGAAGTCCGACGCCACCCGCGAGGAGCTCGAGGCTCTGGTGGAAGCGGGAGAGCGGGCCAAGGACGTCTTCATCCGGTCCAACCTGCGTCTGGTCGTGGCGGTCGCCCGCCGCTACCCGCGCAGCGGGCTGCCCCTGCTGGACCTGATCCAGGAGGGCAACGCCGGTCTGGTCCGCGCGGTGGAGAAGTTCGACTACCGCAAGGGCTTCAAGTTCTCGACCTACGCGACCTGGTGGATCCGTCAGGCCATCACCCGTTCCATAGCCGACCAGTCCCGCACCATCCGGCTCCCCGTCCACCTGGTGGAGGAGCTGGGCCGCATCCGCCGTGTGCAGCGCGAGTTCAACCGCGAGCACGGCCGCGACCCGGAGCCCAGGGAGATCGCCGAGGAGCTGGGCGCCACCCCCGAGCGCGTCACCGACGTGCTGGACTGGGCGCGCGACCCCGTCTCGCTGAACATGTCGGTGGACGACGAGGGCGAGACGCAGTTCGGCGACCTCCTCGAGGACACCTCCGCGGTGTCGCCGGAGCAGTCGGTGCTCACGCTGCTGCGCAGCGAAGAGCTCGACGGCCTCATCAACCACCTCGACCAGCGCACGGCCTCGATCATCAAGATGCGCTACGGCATCGAGGACGGCCGGGAGCGTACGCTGACAGAGGTGGGCAAGGAACACGGCCTCACCCGTGAGCGCATCCGGCAGATCGAGAAGCACGCCCTGCTCGAACTGAAGAAGCTGGCCCGCGACACCGGGTTCGACGCCGCAGCGTGACTTTTCCGCCGTGATCCCGCCGTTGCGGCCCCCGCGCAACGGCGGAAAACGACCGCGTGAAGCTCCCCAGCGCGGGCACAACAACTGGGCCGGCCCCTTACAGGCCGCCCCTCCCATACCGGGCCCCGGTGCACTCCCCCGGCATCGGGTCCCGCCCGCCGAGCCTCGGCGTCCTCTCCCCCCGTGGACGTCCGGGGCTCGGCCCTTTTCCCCGCAGGTCCGGAGCCTCGCGACGCCCGGGTCCTCCGCCAAACCTCTTCTCCGCGAAAACCCCCGACCGGCCCCTCCCAGCGAGCGACGGTCACCGGCTCGGCCGAGGGTGATCGCAGGGGCGGCCCGGTGTACCGACCGGCCGCCACGGCGGAGTGGGAGGCCGAGCATGCCGCGCAGCGTGTACCGCCGCTCCATACCGGGCGACGGGGCGGGCCACACCCGTTCCCGTCGGATCGCCTCGATGGCCGCCCTGTGCGCCCTCAGCCTCGCCGTGTGCACCTCCGCGGTGAACGAGCGCAGCGAGGACCCGACCGCGGCCGGCCCCGTCCCTCCGGCCCGGGCCGCCGTGGGGCTGGCCCCCTGCATGATCAGTGGTGGCCTGGACGCCCAGATGTCGGAGGGCGTTCCCACCCCGGCCGGCTACTCCTCCGCCACCGGCACCGTCCGCGCCCTGACCCTGATGGTCGACTTCCCCGACGCCCACGGCGAGGGCGACGCGATGGACCGGTACGCCGAGTTCTTCCCGCAGACCCAGGACTGGTTCCGCACCAGCTCCTACGGCCGCCTCGACTACCGCGCCGACGCCCCGGTGAAACGGTGGCTGCGCATGCCCAAGGACTTCGAGGAGTACGGGATAGAGCGCGGCGCGCCGTTCGACCCGTCCTACCGCGGGCTGGTCGAGGACATCGTCGACGAGGCCGACGCGGACGTCGACTTCCGCCGCTACGACCTGCTCAACATCCTGGTCACCCCCAACGCCGGCCCCTCCGCACTGGACACCGTGCTCTCGGTGACCTTCGCCGCCAATACCGAGGCGCCGGTCGCCGACGGCGTCCCCGTCTCGCACGCCTCGTTCGTCTACTCCCGCCAGGACGACGGCTCCGGCAGCTACGGCCGCACCGGCTACCGGGTCCTCCCCCACGAGAACGCCCACGTCTTCGGGCTGCCCGACCTCTACACCCACGACGGCGGCGGGGCGGCCGGCCACTGGGACATCATGAGCGAGGACTGGGGGGCCAACAACGACCTGCTGGGCTGGCACAAGTGGAAACTCGGCTGGCTGGACGCCGGCCAGGTCAGCTGCGCGGCGCGCTCCGACTCCACCTCCGACCACGTGCTGACCCCGCTGGCCCGGGCCGGCGGCCCCAAGCTGGTCGTCCTCCCGCTCGACGAGGACTCCAGCTACGCCGTGGAGGTCCGCACCCAGGAGGGCAATGACGAACTGGTCTGCCGCCCGGGCGTCCTCGTCTACCGCGTCGAGGCGGGCGTCGAGACCGGGCAGGGGCCCGTCACCGTCCACGACCACCGGCGCGACAGCGGCGGCTGCACCCATTCCCCCAACGTCCACGCCGAACTCTCCGACGCGACCCTCACCCCCGGCGACACCTTCACCGACCGCGACAACGGCATCCGCCTCCGCGTCCTCGCCAAGGGCCCTGGCGACACCTACCGCCTCCGCGTCACCCGCGACTGACCACCCCGGGCCCGCGTGCCGGGCCTCACGGTCCCCGGCGCAGCTCCCGCCCACCCCTCCACGCCCGAACTCCCGCACCTCGGCCACACGGTCCCGAAGTCGCGCCCGCCCACCCCTACGCCCGCAGGTCCCCGCGCCTCACCCCTCAAGGTCGTCCGGGAGCGCCCCTACGCGCGGTGCCGCGCGTACAACTCCAGGTGGCCGCACCCCACGCACCGGAACGCCTCGATCTCCCACCTCTCCCGCCCGAACCGCTTGGCGCCCCCGAAGATCCCCCGCTCCAACGGCCCGGCCACCCACCGCGCGAACCCCCGTGACCCCTCCCCCGCGTCCTCGACGAACCCGGGCTCCATCTCCCCGGCCCCGCACTGCCCGCACCGCTCGCCCCTCGGCTCCTTGTCCATGCCGCGGAGCCTAGGCCCACCGCCTCCCGTGGCCCACCCCACCGACGACCGCAGCTCACGCCGCATACTCCCCTCACCCACGAGCCCCCACCCGCTACACTGACCCCCGGCGGTCCGGCCCTCGGCCAGGCCTCCTGCCTTCGTAGCTCAGGGGATAGAGCACCGCTCTCCTAAAGCGGGTGTCGCAGGTTCGAATCCTGCCGGGGGCACCAGCGCAAAGGCCCCGGACCGATCATGGTCCGGGGCCTTTGACATCCACGTCTGACATCAACGGTGTCGGTCACTGACGACCGCGACGCCTCCTGAGCAGCCGGTCCATGTGGCTCATGGCCTCCCGCTGCGTGTCCTGCACGACGTGCGTGTAGACGTCCATGGTGATGCTGATCTGTGAGTGCCCCAGGATCTCCATCACCACCCGGGGCGCGACCCCGGCCGCCGTGAGGAGCGTCGCCGTGCCGTGCCGTGCATCGTGCAGCCGGATCACCCGGAAGCCGGCGGACCGGGCGACGCGGGTGAAGGACCGGTAGACGTTCCGCGGCTCGACCGGGCGCCCGGTCCGGGTGGTGAAGACGTGGTCCGACTCCTGCCAGGTCTCCCCCGCTTCCGTCCGCGCCGCCACCTGCCTCATGCGGTGCCAGCGCAGCGGCGCGATGCAGAGCGCGGGCAGCGGGACGGCCCGACGACGGCGGCTCTTGGGGTCGTCGTCGTACAGCACGCCCCGGCGTCGCTGCGTCTGCTGGCGGACGTACAGCACGCGGCCGTCGAGGTCGAGGTCCGACCAGCGCAGACCCACGATCTCTCCCCGGCGGAGCCCCATGGCGATGGCGAGCACGAAGGCCGCGTAGAGCGGGTCCTTGCGTGAGGCGGCCAGGAAGTCGAGCGTTTCGTCCAGGCTCCAGGGCTTCAGCTCACGGTTGTCGGTACGGGGAGGCTCGACGAGCTTGGCGACGTTCCGCGTGATCAGTTCCTCGCGGCATGCCGTGGACAGCGCCGAACGCAGCACGCGGTGTGCTTCCTTTGCCGTTGCCGCGGTGGTCTTCTCCTCCAGGCGGACGAGGAAGCGGCGCACATCGGCGACGCCGAGGGATTCAAGCCGCTTCGCACCGAGCATCGGCACCAGGTAGAGCCGGACGTGCGCCTCGTACTTGTCGTACGTGCTGAGCTTCCGCCGAGGTTTGATGACGTTGTCCAGCCAGTACGGCAGCCACTCGGCGAGCTTGGCCGACCGGGTGGGCACGGGCACGCCCTGGTCCACCTTGGCGAGGAGTTCCCGGCGTTTGGCGTCGCACTCGGCCCAGGTCTTGCCGTAGGCGAACTTGCGGGCGCGAGTGCCGTCGGGCTGGAGGACGTACACGGCGGCGTGATAGCGGCCGTCCTTGCGTTTGGTGATGGTTCCCGCGCCGTTGGGGTTGCGCTTGCGCTTGGTGGCCATCAGGCGGCCTCCTCGATCTCGCGGGCGATGAAGTCCCGGAGGGCGTCCGCCGGCACGCGACGGGAACGGCCGATGGTGATGGACGTGAGGCGGCGCGAGCGGATCAGGTCGTAGACCGTGGAGCGTCCGAGCTTGAGCCGGGCCATGACCTCCGGCACGGTCAGCAGTTCGGCGGTCGCGGTGGTCATGCTGCGGCTCCTTCCAGGGCGAGTTGGTCGCGCAGGGCTTCGCGGGCGGTTCGGCGGTTGAGTTGGATGCCGCGGGCGATGGTGGCCGCGAGGGCGGATTCACCCGGGGTGTGGCCGTGCCCGGCGTAGTTCCAGGAGGCGAGGACGAGCACGGTGTCCGGGTCGCCGAGTGCGTCGTGCTCCTGGGCGGCCCGGTAGTCGGCGCGGATCTGGCGGAGCGCGCCGAGGGTGGTGGAGTAGCGGCGGGACTTGGTCGAGAAGTGGCCGCGGAAGCCGAGCATGTGCGCCCATGCGGTGAGCTTGCGGTCCGGGTACAGCGGGGCCAGGTCCAGGCAGGCTTCGATGAGGCGGCGCGGGTGCTCGGGCACGTCCAGGACGTCGAGGACTTCCCGGTTGCCGATGCGGCGGTCGAGGCTGCCGGTCGACTCGGCGGCCTTGGTGGCGTACTTGGCGACGTACGAGGCGACGGCCTGTTCCGTGATGTCGGATCCGTCGCCGAAGGCGTGGATGGGGCGGATGTCGAGCTGGCGGCCCCACTGGAAGCGCCGGCGGGGCTGGTCCCCGGCGGCCGGGACGGTGATCGAGGTGTAGGCGTGAGCGGCGGCGGCTCGGATGGAGTCGTCGAGCAGCTGCACGTCGGCCCACGACGGCGGGGCGGTGTCCGGGCCGCCCGGTCCGTCGAGGCGGATCACGGCGTGGAAGTGGATCGCGCCGCGCTTCTGGAATTCGGCGACCTTGCCGTACGAGACCCGCAGGACGTCTTTCAGGGCTCGTTGGGTGAGTCCGGCGCGGGCGGCGAGTTCGCGGCGCAGGCGGGTGGTGAAGCGCTGCCAGAGTTGGCCCGCGTGGTTGTTGAACAGGACCGTGCCCGCGTAGTCGTACGTGTCCGGGTCGAGGGCGGTGCCCAGGACAGGATCGTCCTCCTGGTGGTAGTCGCCGCAGCGGCAGACGCCGCGGTCCGGCCGGTTGTGGACCGGGCCGAAGGAGGGAGCGGTGAGGGTGGCGAAGACCCGGGGGTGGTCGCGGACGGTGGCGGGGATGTCCTTGGTCTCGTCTCCGGCGAGGCCGGCGCGGATGAGGTGGTAGGTGTCGCCCGCGTAGGTGTGGGCGCAGGCGGGGCAGCGGGTGGCGCGTCGGTTTCCGCAGGCGATGCGGAGGCGCCCGCCCGGCTCGGTGTCGGTGGAGTAGCGGCGCAGGGTCTCGCCGCTGGTGCGGTCCTTGGCAAGGGTCCAGCCGGTGAGGTGGATGGGGTCGGCGCAGCCGCCGGTGCGGTGCACCTGGTCCTTCCAGCGGTCGAAGCCGGGGGACCCGGCCACCCGGAGGACGTCGTCCAGGGTGGCCGGGTCCAGGCCCGCCGCGGTGGCGGTGTCACTCACGCGGCCACCTGGGTGTACCGGGTGAAGGAGCGGTGGGCGGCCCGGGTTCCGGTGCCGTGGCACACGGGGCAGTGGACGGTGATGGTCCGCAGGCGTCCGGCGTGGTCGCGCCCGCCGAGGGTGACGCGGACCGCGGGGAAGCCGTCGCAGTGGGAGCACACCCGCAGGTGGCCGGTGGTGGGCTGGGACATGATGGGTGTTCCTTCCGGATCGTTTGGTTCGGGCAGGGGCACGGCTTCCGGGGCGGGCGAGACTTGGCGGTTGAGACCGCCCCGGAGGCCGGTCAGCGGCGCTTGGACTGCTGGCCGCTGAGCGAGCGGATGACGAGGGCACAGACGGCGACCGAGGCCGCGGTGACGGCGGTCGCCAGGAGCATCGAGACCAGGACCGCGCCGACGACCAGGACCACGGCCGCACCGGCTCCGACGAGGGCCACGGCGGTGCCCGGGGTGAGCTGCACCACCGGCCGGGCCGTGGACGCCGACATCGGGGCGGGAGCGGCCGGAGGCGTCGGTGCCGGGGCGGGTTCGACGGCGGTGGGCTGGACGACGACGGGCGGGATGGTCAGGCCGGTCGGCTTCGGCATGCTGGGGATCCTGGGGCGGAGCATGGTGGTTCTCCCTTCGGTCACTTGGTGATCGCGGTGTCGATGGCGGGGGCGAGAAGGCTGTCCGCGAGGAGGTAGCCGCCGAGGAGGAGCACGGCGACGAGCCACCAGGGCGGGCGGATGAGCTTGACGCCGAGCGCGCCGACGACGACCAGGGCGAGCCAGAGCGGGACGTCCATGACGGTTCTCCGTTCAGTCGGCTATTCGGCAGCGGTGGGTGCGGGCGGCGAGTTGTGCGGCGGACTGGTCGGTGTAGTCGGCGGACCAGCCGCAGCGGTCGGTGGTGCAGACGGCGGCGTGCTTGGTGCGGCCGTGGCGGTCGCGGTGGGTGCCGATCTGCACCGGGCCGATCCGCATGACGGACTGGAAGTGGTCGCGAGCAGGCACGAGCGGGTCTCCTTCCGGATCAGGTGAGTTGGGCGGCGATGGCGTCGGCCATGGGCGCGGGAACGCCGAGGCGGGCGCGCAAGGTGTCGGTGTCGATGGCAGATCCGGTGCGGGCGCGATGGTCGTCGGCGACCTTGCGGGCGTGGGCGACCAGGGCGACCGGGACCGGGGGAGCCGGTGCGGGGGCCGCGGCCAGTGCCGGGGCGGGCTCCGGTGCCTCGATCTCCTCCGGCTCGTCGGTGACGGGCTTCGGGTCGGCCGGCGCATCGGCGGGGGCCGGGTCACGTTCGAGGACCGTGCGCGACTCCGGCACGGGCGCCGGTTCGGGGTCGGGAGCTGCGGACGGCGCGGGTTTGTGGGCGAGGAGAGTCCCGCCGAGGAAGGCGAGGGCGGGCCAACCGGCGACGAGGATGCGCAGCCAGGGCGGGACGGCTCCAAGGTCGAGCAGCCCGGCCGTGGCGACGTTGGCACCCAGTGAGGCGGCGAGGGCGATGGCGAACCACAGCCAGGCGTCGCGATTGTCGGCGTCCTGGCTCATGCGTCGCCAGGCGGCGACCAGGAGCAGGTCGACGGAGACCGGGTAGGCCCACGCCTTCCATCCGGTCTGTCCGGCGGCTTCGGCCAGGTCGTGCAGGTGGGAGAAGGACAGGGCCCCGGCGATCACGGCCTGCACCAGTACGGCGTCGGCGCGGAGTTTGCGGGTCACGTCCTCACCTCCTTCGTGGGCGTTTCGGGCATGGCGGGGGTAGGGAACTGGCGCGGTTGCGGTCGCGCCGACCGGAGGTGGGGCGGGTCAGGCGGTGGTGGGTGCCTCGACCGGCTGGGCCGGGAAGACCACGGGCGGTCGCGCGGGCGGGGCCACGGAGGGCCGGAAGGCGTCCAGGCCGGGGAGGACCGGAGTCAGGTGCGCATGCCGGTTGCAGGCGTTCACGGCCTGTCGGAGCGTGGTGTGCGGGGCGCGGATGCGGTGCCAGCCGCCGGTCGCGTCACCGGCCACGGCGATGCCGGGGGTGCCGGTGGGGATCTGGATGGCGGCGAGGACGGCGTCCGGGGCGACGTCCCCGAAGGCCATGTTCGCGCTGGTCTCGTCGTTGACGCGGTGGGCGGTGCGGCCGGTGAGCTGGGCGCGGAGCATGGTGATGCCCTTGCCGAGTTCCGAGCCGAAGCGCTGGCCGCAGATTTCCAGGTAGATGCCGGCGGCGCGGCCGAGCTGGGCGAGCCGGACCAGGGCGGTGATGATCCGGTCCCGTCGCTTCTCCTCGTCCTTGTTGGAGAACAGGGCGAGTTCGGCGACCTCGTCCACCAGGACGACGACGGGGGTCGGGCGGAGGTGGTCAGGGAGGTCCCAGATGTCGGCGGCGATCTCCGCGTCCGGGACGTCGGCGGTGATGCGCTGCTCGGCCCTGATGAGCTGGTAGACGCCCTCCATGTGCGCCAGCAGCGCGCCGAGAAGGTCGTCGGCGGTGTCGGGGTTGTCGGCCAGGGCGGAGAAGCGCCGCGCGAGGGGGTACAGCTCGACCCCCTGCTTGCAGTCGATCCCCACCAAAGCCACGGGTAAGGGCGCGAGTTCGGCGACCAGGTTGCGCTGGTAGACGGACTTGCCGGACTTCGTGGCCCCGATGGTCAGCGCGTGCGGACAGGCCCGGTAGTCCCGGAAGTGCACGGCACCGTCCTCCCTCAGCGCGACGGGCACCCGCATCGGGGACCGCTCGACGACCGGTGGCATCTGCACCCGCTTGAGAACGTCGTAGCCGGTCATGCGCAGCTCCACCACACCGGAGCGGATCTCGCGGGAGGTGACGCCCTGCATGGTGAACGAGTGCCGCAACCGGTCGCACGAAGCCGCCACGTCGAAGGCGTCCTGTCCCGGGCGGAGCCCCAGCCGTAGGACGAGGCCGGTCCGGGTCGGGCGCAGCCGCAGCAGCCGCGGGGCCCGAGCCTGCGGAACGGGGCGGCCGGTCAGCCGGGCCAGGGCCAGCCGCCAGCGCGGAGGCGGAACGGTCAGCCCGCACGCCTCCATCACCGACGTGTACCGGATCAGAACCCGGAACGCGGCCAGCACGACCCCGAAGGTCAGCCAGTACCAGGCCGGTCGACGCCACCGCAGGACACCCGCGACGGCGACGACCAGCAGCACCACAGCGGCGGTCAGCCACTCCATGGTCAGGCGGCCTTCGGCTTCGCGGCGATCTCGGCCAGGGAGGTGACCGCGACCGCCCGGAACGCGATCCCGTGACGGCGCTGGCCGTTGAACTCGTTCTCCCAGGGGCGGGCCACCAGGCCCGTGATCGCGACCGGGGTGCCCATGGTCAGGTCGGCGGAGATGCCGGTCTCCGGGACGGTCACGGACAGGATCTCCACCTCGCCGTTGGCCGCGAACATCACGTCCACGGTCGACAGCGCGGCACCGGTTTCCATGTCCATGGCCCGCTCGCCGGTGCGGCGGTCCTTCACCTTCGGCTGCGGGGGCTGCGCGACCATCACGGACGCGGTCGAGGTGTCGACGGGAATCTGACGCACAGAGATCACTCCTCTAGAAGTGCTGGGCTTCGTCACTCATGTATAGGAGTGACATGGAGAAGAGTGCATGACTCCTGTACATGAGTCAACCCGCCGAGGCGAAGAAGTCTCGGCGGGTTGCGAGGAGTTGAGGCGGCGTCAGTCGGTGGCGGGGATGCGGTACTCGAAGATGAACTGGTCAGCGGCCATGAGGGTGTCGCACACCTCAACCACGCGACCGGCTTCGGTGACGGCGTTCCGAAGCAGATGAATGACCGGGGCACCGGGGCTGAGAGCGAGTTCGGAGGCTTCGGCCTTGGCCGCCGGCCGGGCCTGGAGCGTCTCCACGAACTCGGCGAAGACGTGGCCAGCGTCCTCCAGGCGGGCGTATATGCCACCCGGGCCCGGGTTCTCCGAGAACAGCTCGGGAATGTCCTTGACCACGTCCCAGGGGAGGTAGGAGGTGGCGGTCTCGACGGGGACGCCGTTGCGGAAGTAGAGGCGGCGGCGCGCGAGGACCTGAGTGCCGGCGGGAACGTCGAGGCGTTCCGCGATCTCCTCCGGAGCCTCCATGGGGCCGATGTAGAGGACGCTCACCTTGGCGGTCGCACCGGACTGGGCCGACTCGGCGAGGTAGGCCGCCTTGCCCTCTCGGCGATGCGAGGCGCGGAAGCGGTCGGAGGAACGGAGCCGTACGGGCGGCCGGTCCTTCACGATCGAGCCTTTGCCGTGTCGGGTCTCCACGAGCCCGCTCGCCCGAACCTCGACCATTGCCTTGCGGATGGTGCCGCCGGCCACGCCATAGCGCTCGACCAACTCGGATTCGCTCGGCACCAGGTCGCCGGGCTTGAGCACCCCGGCGCGGATCTGCTGGACGATCTCCTCGGCGATCTGGACGTACCTCGGTACGGCCCTCCCACCTCCTACTGCTGTTCCCATAGTCCTTCTCACTCTCCTATGCTCCTGTATATGAGTAACAGCGCCCAGGAAGGCCAGTCAACGCCGATGCACTCCGTGTCCGTGGCCGGAGTGGTGGTCCGCGATGACGGCCGACTGCTGGCGATCCGCAGGGCGGACAACGGTCACTGGGAACTCCCCGGTGGCGTGCTCGAACTGCAGGAGACCCCCGAGGCGGGTGTCCGCCGCGAGGTCTGGGAAGAGACCGGCATCCATGTCGAAGTGGACCAGCTGACCGGGGTCTACAAGAACACGACCCGAGGCGTCGTCGCCCTGGTGTTCCGCTGCAAGCCCGCGGGCGGCAACGAGCGAACGTCGAGTGAGTCGACGGCCGTCGACTGGCTGACGCCCGACGAGGTCTCGGAACGCATGGCGGAGGTCTACTCGATCCGGCTCCTGGACGCACTTGACGGAGCTGGCCCTCACGTGCGGAGCCACGACGGCCGACAACTTCTCACCCAGTAGAGACACCGAAGTGCCAGCACCCGATACGTCTGGACGCGCCCCGAAGCATGCAAGCGAGCTGAACGACGTCTACGACCTTCTCGACGCGATCCGCTTGCGTCCGGGGATGTGGGTGCGTGGCGGTTCCCTGCTGCACCTCGACTCGATGCTGATGGGTTACCGCATCGCCCTGAACCCGCACGGCGTCGGCGAAGACTGGCCCTTCTGGAGCCCCGGCAACCCAGGCTCCTTCACCGACTGGCTGTGGCGACGGCTCGGGCGCCACAGTTCGTTGGGCTGGGCTGCGGAGATCGAGCGTGAGGCCCAAGCGGCCGATCAGCCAGCTATGGACCTGTTCTTCAGCCTCTTCGACGAGTACCGGGCCGAGCACGGCCAGACAGTGCGGTAAGAGTTTCCCTACTTCATCAAGCCCGGCTGCGCTCCGCTCCGCCGGGCGCGCTCCCGGCTCCGCGTCGCGCTGCGCTCCTGCCTTCGGCCCGCTCCGCGCACGCTACGCCGACGCGCGCCCACGACAGGACAGGGCCGGGACTGCAAGGCGAGTGCCGCACGACCGGGGCCGCGGTGAAGGACATGCCTCCGGCGGGGGCGCTCAGGCTCCGAGATGGCGGGGGCGCCGCGGGCGAGTGCCGGCCGAAGGTGGCTGATGCAGGGAGCTCCCATCCCGTCTGCCGTCGACCCAGGCAGAGCCGAGCAGACACGGCACCTGGCGTCCAGGTCGTTCGTCCAGTGGGGCGCTCCACCTGGACGCCAGGCACCGCGCCTGCTCCACGGTGTGTGGGTCGACGGCAGACGGGATGGGAGCTGGGGCGGGCACGAGGTAGAACAGGCGCGTCAGGCTCCCAACTTCCCTCCACAGCAGATTGTCAGACGATGTGTCAGACACTCCGTGTAGACTCCCTCTTATTGTTTTGCTCCCTCAGATGAGGTGGCAAATCCCTAAGGGAGGGTGTGGCCTTGATTGAGGTTCCTGGAGACTCCGCCGAGCGTCTCGCAGCTCTGGGGATGAAGTGGGAGTACTGCGAGCGCGCCATCCGCGCCGGCGAGGCTGCCCGTCGTGAAGCGACCCCAACCGAGCCACCTACGGCTCCTGGGCTGCGGGACTGGATTGCCCGCGTCGGCATGCTCCGGTACACCATGATCATCGAGGAGGGCTGGACCCCCCTCAACCACAAGAACATGGCTTTGGTGGTGAACCCCGATCAAACCGTCGCCATTGGAGTTCTCGCGGGAGACGCTGGCACGGGATGGCCGGCTCCCCATAAGCCAAGGAGCCGCTACCCCAAGGGGCAAGCCTTCGCCAATGCCGTAGCCGGAGGGGACCTGACACTGTTCAGCACCGCCGATGCTGGGCATCCGGAGGTCTTGGAGCCCGAGCGGATCGAAGCCTTGGACCTTTGGCTGCTGCTCACCAATCGGGTCCGGCAGGGTGAGAACGTCACGGTCTACAGCGAGTTGTCCCGACCCGAGTCCGTCAGCAGCACGGGGTACATTGTCGACTGGCTCGATCGAATGATCTTGCCCCGCTTGACATTCGAAGCGGTCCTCGTGGACGACGGCCGTAACGAAGATGGCGGCTTCGATGTTCTTGTGGAGGAGATCTAGCCGCGCTGGCAGCTCCCTCGACCGGGTGGAGACGAATCACATGGTTACACCGTCGCGCATCACTCTGGCGCGTAAGCGACGCGGCATGACCATCGTCGAGCTAGCACGCAGACTAGATGTTAGCGCCCAAAGCCTCTCCAATTACGAGCACGGTCGACAAAAGCCAGCACATCAGACCCTCGTAAAAATCTCGAATATCCTCGGCTTCCCCCTTGATTTTTTCGAGGGGGAAGCGGTCGAGGAAATCCCTTCCGACTCTGTCGCCTTCCGAGCCCGCAGTAAGCTAACCGCCGGCCGTCGGGACGTAGCACTGTCGGTGGGACGTCTTGCAGTAGAGCTAGAAGAGCTAATCTCAAGCCGCTTCAGGCTGCCAGAAGCCGATCTTCCATCGCTTGACAAGCCAGATCCAGAAAACGCAGCAGAAATGCTTCGATCTCGGTGGGGACTCGGCCAAGCACCCATCTCCAATATGGTGCACCTGCTTGAATCGAAGGGCGTTAGAGTATTCAGCCTTGCCCCGGAGTATGCAGAAATTGACGCTTTCTCTTTCTGGCGCGACAAGACTCCCTTCGTCTTCCTGAACACCCTTAAATCCGCAGAGCGTAGCCGCTTCGATGCAGCCCACGAGCTCGGCCATCTCGTCATGCACGGGCCTGTGCGAAGTTTGGTTGGCGCTCAAGCAGAGCAGGAAGCCAACGCCTTCGCGAGCGCCTTCCTAATGCCGCGCCGGAGCGTTGCATCACACATGCCTCACGGAGCATTTCTGGACCAGATCCTGAAAGGCCGCCAGATTTGGCGAGTAGCGGCACTCGCTTTGACTTATCGGCTTCGCGATCTAGAGATGCTATCCGATTGGCAATATCGCAACCTTGTCGTGGAGCTCAGTAAACGAGGTTACCGAAGTGGCGAGCCTGGCGGAATCCAGAGGGAAACATCTCAGATTTTCCAAAAGGTCTTTAGGTCCTTGAGGGATCGCGGCATTACCCCCGCCGACATTGCGGAGGAGTTGCGAGTGCAGCCCGAGGAGCTAAGTAACTATGTGTTTGGCCTGACCCTGACTGCGCAGTTGGGGGACGGCCTCCGCACAGTGTCAATTCGCCCGTCTCTCAAGCTGATAACTTCCGAAGGGTCCAGCAACCGGGCCCCCAGGGCTAGCGCTGTTGGCCAGTGACGACATGCTCGTGCCACTGCCGTGCCCCTTCGAGCGGGAAACCACAGGGAACATCGGGCACTGACGGTGATGGGCAACGAGAACGGCCCCTGACCTAGGTAACCAGGTCAGGGGCCGTTCGCACTGTTCTCAGCGCGGAGGCGGTGGGATTTGAACCCACGGTGACATCGCTGCCACGACGGTTTTGGACACCGAACCCCGTGCCAAGTCGTACGATCACCTCGGAGCTGTGCTCAGCTCGGCACTGCCGAGTCTCGCACTGTCCCTCTCCGCAGCCGTTGTCTGCAAGGTTCTGGCATCGAAGTTGAGCAACGTCGACCAGGCCAAGAAGACGAACGACGAGGAGAACCGTATGGCTGATGAACCTAAGTCGAGCAGGATGAAGCAGTGGGCAAGTGCCCTGTGTGACGTACTGGGAGACCTTGCAGTCGGCTTCGCGGGCGGGGCAGTGTCGAGTTGAGCACAGCTCCTCTTGCTGTACAGCAGTGGAGTACAGCAACCCCAGCGTCCAGCAGTGATCGGCAGCGACGCTCTAGGACTGTACGACAACGCCTTTGGCCCTCGTTGACCCATCTCTCTAGAGCTACGGATCAGAAGGCGTAGGCGCTCTAGATCTTCCCGGGTACCGGTTCTAGCCTTTGATGTCGACCACCGAGGATTAGGGGGAATCGTGACAGACTTCCGCGCTGAGGCGATCGAGGTGTACGAGACGACGCGCAGCAGTGATACTCGGGGCATCATCGCGGCACTGCTGCACCTAGCTGAAACGATCGACCCGGCAGGAACGATCGACCCGGCAGGCCCCAGCGCTCCGAGGGGTGCCGGCTCGCCGAGTTGGCAGGCGGCCGCCCTCTCCTATCTCCAGGGCAAACAGCACCGGGCCAAGTCCGTAGACCGTTTGACCAGGTGGTTGGCTGCGCAGGGCTTCAACGTAAATGACGAGGCTGTGCGCCTCGGCATGTGGGAACTCGTTGAGGCGGGCCACGTGAAGGCCGACACAACCGGGCCCCAGCTTCTGTTCTCCGCCGTCCCTACGCGCCAGTGACCACACCACTGATCAGCGATCCCAGCGAGACCAGTGCGTGTCTAACTGAGTGACAACCAAGACGCACAGCCGCGAACACCCGTGGACGTCAGCGGACCGTCAGCGCAGGTGACAGGCAGAGCAACCCAGGGGAAGCAAGTGTCCCAAGTTGCTTCGGGACGAAGAGGTCGGCGCGGGCTACGGACCAACTGTGGGCCTGGCTTCCAACCAGGCCCACAGTCAGTCCAGCCAGATGATGACCGCGTGTCCTTCTCGGGCAGCTGCCTTGAAGTACTCGGTCAGGCCGGCGAACCAGTCCCTGGCCCACTCCAGTGAGGCTTGGTCCTCCCAGATCAGTGGGTAGACCTCCGCCGTATTGAGTTCTACGGGGTCGACTCCGTCGAGAAGCTGGTCATACGTCAAGCTGTTCAGAGCCTCGGCGCCGAAGCGAACCCGATCTGCGGTGAGGTAGCGCGGTGGGCCGTACCCCCAGTCGTCGGCCTTCTCGAAGGCCTCTTCCCCATGGATGACGTCGACCGGAAAACCGGAGCGCTTCAAGAGGAAGTCCAAGAGGTGCCACGTCTGGTACGTGGAGAAATGACGGGCCATGGCCGGCGAGGGCTCAGCCTCTTCCTCGACGTCCCGAACTCCATCGATGTAGTCGAGAGCCCAGTCTGGGTCCTCCATCGAGCGCTCCAGCTCGGCCGCCGTCACACGGAAGTACTCACCAATCATGCTCATGGCCGGATGCTAGGCACAGCCACTGACACCCGGCTGCCCAGGTCTGCCCCGAGGCACTGACAGGCACCGTCTGGGGCCGTGCCACATCCGTGCCAGATCGTGCGGGGAACCACGGGGAACGAAGGGCGCTATCGGGCTCGATGGTGTCGATCAGCTCTTGCGGCGTCTACGCAGGTCAGGCTAAGGATCACCCTCCCTCTCTCCTAACAAGTCATCTCATTTGGCTGGCCGCAGCCCCAATCTGGTGGCTCTGGAGTGAGCATGGACGCATGATCACGTCATGACGTCTCCTGCTTCCT